>DGHE01000224.1:0-7439 GCA_002392525.1 Bacteroidales bacterium UBA3856
AAGCGTTGGAGATGATGTTCTGGCCAGCGTAGGTGTTGTGGTTTACGCCGTAAACGAACATAGGGGTAGCGTCCTTGGAAGGAGCGGACATGATCACCTTCTTGGCACCAGCCTTGATGTGAGCCTCAGCGAGCTCGGCGGTGAGGAAGAAACCGGTGGACTCAACAACGACGTCGGTGTTGAGAGCGCCCCAGGTGATGTTGGCGGGATCCTTCTCGCAGAAGACCTGAATCTTGTTGCCGTCTACGATGAGGTAGTTGCCTTCCACTTTGATATCGTGGTTGAAGTGACCGTGTACGGAGTCGTACTTGAGCATGTAAGCGAGATAATCGGGATCGAGAAGGTCGTTGATACCAACCACCACGATGTCCTTAGAGAAGTTCTCCACAGCAGCGCGGAAAACCATACGACCGATACGGCCAAAACCGTTAATACCAAGTCTGATCATAATTGTTGTGTGTTAATTTATTGTTTGTTAAACATTCTTGCTTTCAAAGGCGTGGCAAAGTTAGTAAAAATTTCCGATAATATCATAGATATTACCGAATTTCTAAAAAAATTTAACACCGGGAAAAACTTTCGCCGCCAAAGAGTTCCCTCTCCACGACATCGCAGAGGATGTGACCCACAAGCGTCTGGCATTCCTGGATGCGCGGAGTATCCGTAGAAGGAACGCGGATGACATGCTCATACGCGTCCATCTTGCACGCTTTTCCGCCCACGAGCGCCACCGCATGCACTCCCTTCTCGCGGCAGGCGTCCAGCGCGCGCACCAGATTCTCCGAATTGCCGGAGGTAGATATGCCGATAAATACGTCCCCCGCAGCAGCGCCGGCAATGATTTGCCGATAGAACACTTCCGAATAGCCATAGTCATTGCCGATGGCCGTAAGGATGGACGTATCCACGGTGAGGGCCGATGACGGCAGCCCCGACCGGTTGAGCCGGAACTTGTTCACGAGCTCGGCCGCCATATGCTGGGCATCGGCCGCCGACCCACCGTTTCCCGCCCAGAGGACCTTTCCCCCGCGACGATAGGTTTCCACCATGAGCGCAGCGACCTCAGCCACCGTCCCCATGGCCTTCTCATCGGCGAGGAAATCTTCCTTCACCCGGGCCGATGCTTCTACCTGCTGCTTTACGAAGTCTGTCAATTTATTCATAGCTTACAAATGTACACATTCTCCGGGACATAAAAAAACGCAGCCCCCGGAGGGACTGCGCGCGAAATCGGTGGCATCGGCCTAGAAAGCATAGTACACGCCGATGGAAGATCCGGTATTGAGATTGAAGCCAAAGGCGCCCTCATAATAACCCAACCGGGCGACGTGGGCCACGAGGGACCAGCTGTCGGTAAGGCTCACAGCAATGCCGGGACGTACGCCGATGCCCCAGGTGGAAGTGCTGGCATCACCGGCCATCGTGTGCGTGAAGTTGAAGTGAGCGTCGCCAAAGAAGCGGACGGGACCCACCTCGGCAAAATAATAGCGGAAGTAAGGGTCGATGGAAAGGGCGGTTGCGCCATTGCCAAAGCGAAGGCCGAGGCTCAGACCCGCCGCCATGCTGTCGTCAAAGCAATAACCGGCTTCGGGAGCAATGCTGAAAGCAGCGGCGTTGCCGCTTCCCCAGAAAGAAAGACCGCCACCCACGTAAACCTGCGCTTTAGCCGTCAGAGCCACCAGGCTCAGGGCAAGGATCACAATAATTTTCTTCATAATATAAAGTAGTTTTGGTTTTGCACATTTATGCAAATGTACGGTATATTTTCCATTTATCAAAAATTTCATCGAAGGTAGTTTTTTACTATCTTTGTGCTTCAAAGCGTTACTCACATGGACCAGAAGCCACCCATATACCTCTTTACGGACGGTGCCGCCAGCGGCAATCCCGGCCCGGGAGGCTACGGCGTAGTGCTTCGCTGCGGCACCTATGAGAAAGAAATGTCGGGCGGCTTTGCCCGCACAACCAACAACCGTATGGAGCTCCTGGCCGTCATCATCGGCCTGGAACAAATCAAATGGGACAACGCGGAGGTTCACGTGGTAAGCGACTCCTCGTATGTAGTGAAGGCCCTCAATGAAGGCTGGCTGGACAAATGGAAACGCACGGGCTTCAAGGGCAAGAAAAACGTAGACCTCTGGATGCGCTTCGATGCCGTTTACGCCCGTCACCGCGTTGCCTTCCACTGGATCAAAGGACACGCCGGCCACCCCGAAAACGAACGCTGCGACCGCCTGGCCGTAGCCGCTTACCACGGAGAAGGGCTTCCCGAAGACACCGGATACATTCAAGAAACACAACTCATATAGATATGGCACTCCCTAAACTCGTCGTGGGCATCACCCAGGGTGACAGCAACGGCATCGGATACGAAGTTATCATCAAATCCCTCTGCGATGAACGCATCCTGGATTCGTTCACGCCGGTCATCTACGGCTCGTCCAAGCTCATGGGCTTCTACCGCAAGACCGTACACAACATAGGTCCCATGGACATCAACGTCATTCCGTCGGCCGCCGAGGCAAAACAGAAAAAGATCAACCTTGTGAACTGCCTGCCGGACAATGTCTATGCAGAGCCTGGCCAGAGCACCCCGGACAGTGCCAAGGCGGCCATCAAGTCGCTGGAAGTAGCCGTCAAGGATCTCAAGGACGGCCAGATTGACGTTCTTGTCACCGCGCCCATCAACAAGCGCGCCATGAACGCCGAGGGCTTCTCCAACACCGGTCACACCGAATACCTGCAAAGAGAGTTCGGGGTTGACGACGTTACCATGATCATGGTAAGTTCCCAGCTCAAAGTGGGTGTAGTCACCGGCCACATTCCGCTCCGGGATGTTTCCAAGACCCTTACCAAGGAAAGTATCCTGTCCAAGCTTCGCACCATGAAGGCCTCGCTGGAGCGTGACTTCGGCATCCCCGATCCCAAGATTGCCGTCCTGGGCCTCAATCCCCACTGCGGTGACGGCGGCCTGCTGGGAGACGAAGAACAGAACATCATCCTCCCCGCCGTGCAGCAGGCACAGGAAGAAGGCATCCAGGCCTTTGGTCCGTACTCCCCCGACGGTTACTTCGGCCTTGGCAACTATGCCCGCTTTGACGCCACGCTGGCCATGTACCACGACCAAGGCCTGGCCCCGTTCAAGGCCATTGCTTTCGCCGATGGTGTCAACTTCACCGCCGGCCTCCCCATCGTACGCACCTCTCCGGACCACGGCACCGCCTATGAAATGGCCGGCCGTGACGAAGCCGATCCCCGCTCCATGATGAGCGCCATCTATACGGCCATCGACATCTTCCGCAAGCGCCTCCAGTACGACACCCTCATGGAGAGCAAAATGAGAAAGTAACGGTTCTGCCCCCATACCCATCCGGTCTTGGCATTCCGCCAGGGCCGGTTTTTTATTGCGAGCATTTCTGGATGTGCATTTTGGCCTTGTTTTGCGCATCCCGGAGTGCTGGAGCATTGCTAGATGCGCATTTTCGTGCGTTTTTGCGCATCCTGCCGTGCTGGAGTCATTTGATTCGCTTGAGACCATAGTCTTTCGAATGTAAGAATTGACGAATCACATATTCGGAGAGTTGGAGATGTTTCGAAAGGGTGGGTGTCGGAAGATGATATAGAGAATCGGCCTGAACGGCTAGTCGGCCTTTTTCATCGACCGTAAGATCATAGAGTCGTTTCCCGGGGAAAAGCCTGTTACACAGATTCATCAGGATGTCCTTTGCTTCTTCGGTCGACCATTCTACGCTTTCGCCCACCGAATCGGCGATGATAACGGCCGATTCATACTGCTTGATCATGCGTGTCGTGTATTCTTTTACATTTGGAAAAAGTTCCAGGACTTTGCTTACGCAGACAAAACATTTGGGAAGTATACCCAGAACAGGATGGATTTCCCAATCGGCAGGAAGCGCAGTCCTGCTTCCCACGATCCGTTCCAACGCTCTCTGAGACATGTCGCGCACTTGGGTACCGGTAATGAATTCTGCCAGTTGATTGTATGGCAGACCACCGGTTCCCCATTTGTGTCCAAACGGAGTGCATGCCCCTTTCTCAAATTTGTTACGGGCCAGATAGACAATGAGGTCCTTCATCTGCTCTTTGTTTTTGATGGGTACGAGTTTGAACCAGTAGTTCTTTGGAAGGGCTGGAAGTCCGGCTTCTTTCAGCTTTTTGTTGATTCGCCGAATGATGTAATAAAAGAGAGATAGACATTGTTCCCCCGTTGCGCACAAAAGAATGTGAAAGTGATTGGGCATGAGTTCGTATGCATAAATCGTCACTCCGTGTATTCGTGTAGAAAGGGCTAACCCGGATACGCCGAATGCATACTGCTCGTCGGTGTGGAACAACTTTCCCTTTTGCCAACCGTCAGAGCAAAGGTGATAATAGCCGATGGGAAGGGAACGATAGAATTGCTTTTGTTTTTGAATAGAGTCCATAATTCACAATACATTTAAAAAATGTGAATTATGGGCGCTGCTGCGCCAGCAAATTTGCAAATAATTATCCGTTTCTAAAAATATGAAACGGATAATTTCACAAAAAACGCAATAGAAAGGACCACAAGGCCGGTTTTCTCCTTCTCGAAGGCACAACTTCGTGCGTTTTGGGGCCTTATTTTTTGCTTCTCTTTCTCAAAAAGGTTTCGGAGCATTTCTGGATGCACATTTTGGCCTCGTTTTGTGCATCCAGCCGTGCTGCAGCATTTCTGAATGCGCATTTTGGCGGGTTTTTGCGCATCCTGCCGTGCTGGAAGAAGTGGAGCTATGAAAAGTGCGGCGAATAACGTATATTTGCATAGATATGACGATGGATACAAGCATACAGTATTTGCCGGGGGTGGGGCCCAAACGCGCGGAGCTTTTGCAAAGCGAGCTGGGCATTGCTACCGTGGGCGATCTGGTGCGGCTGTATCCGTTCCGTTATATAGACCGCAGCGTCATTGTGCGTATTGCCGATGTGCAGCCGGAACTGGCGCAGGTGCAGGTGAAGGCAACCGTATTCAAGGTGCGGCTCTTTGCCAAGAATGGAGCAGAGCTTCCTCCCGAAAAACTCAAATTCAACGCCGTGAGCCGGCTCTCGGCTATCGTGAGTGATGGGACCGGAGAAATGGAAATGGTGTTTTTCAAAGGGGTGAAGTGGATGCACGAAAGGCTCAGGCCCGGCTCCACGTTCATCTTTTTTGGGAAACCGGCCCTGTTCAACAATAAGCTCAACATGGTGCATCCGGAGGTGGATGCTCCCGACAGCGGCACCAGTGGTGTGCTTACGGGCGTGTACCCTTCCAGCGAAAAGTTAAAAAACGCCGGCATTACAGGAAAAGTGATGGTGCGCATGATGAGCGCTGCCCTGGCAGAAGTCTTGCCCACAGTGCAGGAAACCCTGCCGGAGTACGTCTTGAAGGAGAAAGGACTGGTCCCTCTTACATACGCATTAAGGCAGATTCACTTCCCACAGGACCAGCAGGCGCTGGGCAAGGCATCGTATCGGCTTAAATTTGAAGAACTGTTCCTGCTGCAGCTATCGCTTCTCAAGCAGAAATACATCCGCAGCCGCAATGCCGTAGGATTCAAGATGGAAGCGGTGGGAGAAGCGTTCAATGCCTGTTACAAGGCGCTTCCATATGATTTGACGGGCGCCCAGAAGCGCGTAATCCGGGAAATCCGGGAAGATATGCGGAGCGGACACCAGATGAACCGCCTGCTCCAGGGAGATGTAGGCTCCGGTAAAACTATGGTCGCGGTTCTCAGCGCGCTCATCGCGGTGGGGAATGGTTACCAGGCCTGCCTTATGGCGCCCACGGAAGTGCTTGCCCAGCAGCACTTTGCCAATATATCCAAATACTTGAAACCCACGGGAGTCAGAGCTGCGCTTCTTACCGGGACCACTACGGCGGCCCGGCGGAGGGAAATCCATGCCGGGCTGGAGGACGGTAGCATCGGCATACTCATCGGCACGCATGCCCTTATTGAAGATACCGTCAACTTCCGGGCGCTGGGGCTCGCCATCATCGACGAGCAGCACCGCTTTGGCGTGGAGCAGCGGGCCCGGCTGTGGAACAAGGGTTATATGCAAATTCCGCCGCATGTTCTGGTGATGACGGCTACGCCCATTCCGCGCACGCTGGCCATGACCCTCTACGGAGACCTGGATGTTTCCGTGATCGATGAGATGCCCCCGGGCCGAAAACCGGTAACCACCCTGTGTGTGGGAGAAGGGAAACGGCACGCCATGCACAACTTTATCCGGGACGAGATTGCCAAAGGCAGGCAGGCCTTCATTGTGTATCCGCTTATTTTCGAAAGCGAAAAACTGGACTACAAGAACCTGGAACTGGGATATGAGGAAATTGTAAAGGCATTTCCGCTGCCGCAGTATAAGGTAGCCATCGTGCATGGGCAGCAATCGGCCCAGGAGAAAGCCTTCAATATGGATGCATTCGTTGCCGGACGCGCCAACATTCTGGTTTCCACCACCGTCATTGAAGTGGGAGTGGATGTTCCCAACGCATCTGTGATGGTTATCGAAAGCGCCGAACGTTTTGGCCTGAGCCAGCTGCACCAGTTGCGCGGCCGTGTAGGACGTGGCGCCGAGCGCTCGTACTGCATTCTCATGAAGGGCAACAAGGTATCCAAGGAGTCTCAAAAGCGCCTGGACCTTCTGGTCGCCACCGAAAACGGCTTTGAACTGGCCGAGGAAGATATGAAGCTTCGCGGTCCCGGAGACCTCGAAGGCACTATGCAGAGCGGCCTTCCCATTTCCCTCAACATTGCTTCGCTGGCCAAGGACGGCCTAATCCTCAACGATGCCCGCGGCTATGCGGCGCACATTCTGGATTTGGACCCCATGTTGGTATCTCCAGCCAACGCATCTCTTGCAGCTGAACTCAAAAAAGACAAGTATCAGAGCCGGGATTACTCCCGCATTTCATAACCAGCACGCCGGGATGCACAAAAACGCACGAAAATGCGCATCCAGAAATGCTCTAGCACTCCGGGATGCGCAAAACAAGGCCAAAATGCGCATCCAGAAATGCCGGGAAAAAAACCTACTTCATCCAGCGGTCCAGCCACTCAAAGTAACTGCGGTGCCAATAAAGCGCGTTCTGGGGCTTGAGAATCCAGTGGTTCTCATTGGGGAACACAATGAGCTTGGACGGAACGCCCATCATCTGGGCCACATTGAACGCAGCCATGCCTTCGTCGTAAGGGACGCGGAAGTCGGAGCCGCCATGGATGCAGAGAATGGGCGTGTGCCAGTTCTGCACCAGCTTATGCGGGGAATTGGCGTAATGGCGCCGGGCCTTTTCGAGCGTACTCCACGGTGAACCGCCCTGCTTGAGGCCGCCAAAGGTAACGCCGTCACCGGCCGGGCCCGTCTGGCCTTCCGCATAAGCAAACTCATGCAAACCGCCGTTGTCCCAGTTGGGGAAC
>DGHE01000224.1:7496-9499 GCA_002392525.1 Bacteroidales bacterium UBA3856
AGTTGGGGAACCACATTTCCTCGGTGGTGAAATACATATGCTCTTCATTGAAGATACCCGCATGGGCAATGAAGCAGTCGTACACATCCTTGTGGATACCCGCCAGGTAATACACGCTGTAGCCGCCATAGGAAGCGCCGCAGGCCGCTACACCGGACACATAAGGCTCTGCCTTAATATTCCGTGCCGCCGTAAGGTAATCCTGCATGTTAAGGCCGATGTAGTCTCCGGAGATTTCCTCGCACCAGGGCTGACCAAAGGCCGTAGTTCCACGGCGGTTGGGCAGCACCACCACATAACCCTGATGAGCCATAAGGAGATAATTCCAGCGGTAGCTCCAGCCCTGCGACAGCGTACCCTGGGGACCGCCCAGGCAAATCTCAATGGCCGGATACGTCTTGGAGGCATCGAACTTGGGAGGATACAGCACCCAGGTAAGCATCTTCTGACCATCCACCGTAGTGAGCCAGCGGGCCTCGGTCTCATGCTTGTCCAGCTGTCCCAGCAGGTGCTCGTTTTCAAACGTGATCTGACGGATACTGTTGTCGGTCACAGCCACCAGCTCCGTGGGGAAATCCATGGAAGCATAAGTAGTAAGGAGCGTTCCGTCCTGCAGCACGCCGAAAGGCGAACCAAAGTCAAACCACAGCGTATCCGAAGTGAGCCGGACCGGTTCCTCTCCGGGAATCACGTTGAAGATACCCTGAATACCCTCTGCGAGGGCGGCAAAGTAGATGGACTGGCCGTCGGCCGCCCAGACGGGGCTGTCCACATTATATTTAAAGGTAGCCGACAGCTCGCGAATGCCAGTAACGGAAGGATTGGCACTCTGCCCCTCCTCCGAAGCCGGGTACACCACATCTCCCATCATAAGGCGCACCTTGTCGGCCTCATAACCGTCACGGGCCATGGAAAGCCACAGAAGACGGCTGCCGTCAGGGCTCCACACCGGATGCGTATCATAGCCGCCCCGGAACGTCACCTGAGACGTTTCTCCCGTGAGCGGACAATAAATGAAGATACAAGTATTGGTAGAGAAAGCGTACTGCTTGCCCGTAAGCTTCTTGCAGCTGTAGGCGATGTAGCGGCCGTCGGGGCTCCAGGCAAGGTCTGCCACATCACCGAACGGACCGTTGGGCAGTTCAAAAAGTTCTCCGTCCAGAATATCCATACCCTCCGTCACTACGCCGTTTCCCAGCGCTGCCACAAAACTGTGGTTGATATCCGTGCGCCAGTGATCCCAGTGACGGTACATCAGGTCCTCGGTGGCATAGGCCTCGGCCTTGTCCAGCATGGGGTCTGTGTCGGAAGGAACCTCCACGCCGCTGTGCACGGAAGACACATACAGCAGCTGGCTCTCATCCGGCGAAAGCAGGTAGTCGTCAATGCCCTTTTCCACATCTGTCAGCTGCACGCGGCGCCCCAGCACGCCATTCGCCCAGGCCGCCTTGTAAAGCTGCCCGCCCTGAAGGAAATAGATGGAGCCGCCGTCCTTGCTCCAGCGGGCCGATGACAAGCTCTTCCCGTCCATGGTGAGCTGCGTAGGTTCTCCCCCTTCCACAGGCACCGTGAAAAGATTACGAACGCTGCGGTTTTGGGCGATATCCGTATAACTCACGCCGTAGAGAATGGTTTTTCCGTCGGGAGAAAGCTGAGGATCTGAGAGACGCCCCAGAGAGAGGAGCACCTCCGGAGTCATGTGCCCGTCCGTAATCTGAAGGTCCGACGGGCCGATGTAGCCATTAAGCGGTTTCATTTCGCTGCCTTTGCACGCGACGAGGGCCAGCGCAGCTGCCGCCGCCGCAAAAAATTTAGTGTTCATATAATTGAATTGCATTGTTCAGTGCATCCAGTACCGCCTGCCGCAGCTCCAGCGGCTCCAGCACCTCCAGGCGGTCGGCTCTTTTGCAGAGCTCCATCACGAAGCCCGGATTGGGAATGACACGAAGCGCAAAGAGGCCGGGGCCCACCATCACCTGGGAAGGATGCAGCGGCAGATCCTG
>DGHE01000185.1 GCA_002392525.1 Bacteroidales bacterium UBA3856
ATCTGCAAAGATAAAAGTTTTTTTCCACACGAAGGAAAACGCCTATTTGAAAAGTCGGACAAATTCCATACATTTGAAACGCCTTTGGCTAAAAACCCATAACACACTAAACACAAACACTATTCATTTATGAGAAGCAAACTGACAGCATTACTGGTCGGCTTCTTCCTGTTTGGGAACCTTTCCCTCCCGGCACAAAACAAAACGCTCCGCGGAAACGTCATCGGCGAAGATGACGGGCAGCCCGTGGTGGGCGCTTTTGTCACGGTCGAAGGGCAGACCAAAGTGGGAACCATGACCGATTTGGATGGCAATTACGTGCTCACGAACGTGCCGCAGAATGCCAAAACACTGGTCGTATCCTTCATGGGATACCAGGAAGCCAGAGTTCCCGTCGCCGACAACCTCCGCATCGTGCTCAAGGCCGATACGGAAGTACTGGAATCAGCCGTAGTCACCGGTATGACCCAGGTAGACCGGCGTCTCTTTACGGGATCGGCCGCCAAGATTGACGCCGAGGAAGCGAAGATCAGCGGTATGGCCGATATCTCCCGCTCGCTGGAAGGCCGCGTGGCCGGCGTGAGCGTGCAGAATGTATCCGGCACTTTTGGCACCGCCCCCAAGATCCGCGTGCGCGGTGCCACGTCCATCTATGGTTCCTCCAAGCCCCTGTGGGTGGTGGACGGCGTCATCATGGAAGATGTGGTGGAGGTAGATGCCGAGAGTCTGAGCTCCGGTGATGCCAACACCCTCATCTCATCGGCCATCGCCGGCCTCAACTCCGACGATATCGAGAGCTTCGACATCCTTAAGGACGGTTCCGCTACCTCCATATATGGAGCACGCGCCATGGCCGGCGTTATTGTGGTTACCACCAAGAAAGGCCGGAGCGGTCACAGCAGCATCACCTATAATGGTGAGTATACAATGCGTCTCAAGCCCAGCTACTCGGAATTCAACATCATGAACTCCCAGGACCAGATGGCTATCTATCAGGAGCTGGAGCAGAAGGGCTGGCTCAATTATGCCCGTCTTGCCAATGCCTCCGACAGCGGCGTCTATGGCAAGATGTATCAGATGCTCACCGAGATTGACCCTTATACCGGTCAGTTCCTCCTCGCCAACACGGACGAAGCCAAAGCCGCCTACCTGCGCGCCGCTGAATACCGCAACACGGACTGGTTCGACCGTCTGTTTACCTATAATATACAACACAACCACTCGGTCTCCATGTCTGGCGGTACCGACAAGGGAAACTACTACGCTTCCATGTCCATCATGGACGACCAGGGATGGACCCTCCAGAGCAAGGTGCGCCGTTACACGGCCAACCTCAATACCTCTTACAAGATTACGGACGGCCTCACCCTGAACATGATCAGCAACGCCTCCTACCGTACTCAGCGCGCTCCCGGTACGCTGGGCTCCAGCCTGGACGCCGTGTCCGGTCAGGTTCGCCGTGAGTTCGATATCAACCCGTACTCCTATGCCATCAACACGTCCCGTGCACTGGATCCGGAAGTTTTTTATACCCGTAACTACGCTCCTTTCAACATCCTGCACGAACTTGAGAACAACTATCTGGACCTGGACGTAATCAATGTCCGTTTCCAGGGTGAACTCAAGTGGAAGATCACCAAGCACTGGGATGTGTCGGCCCTGGCTGCCGCCAAGTACTCCTCCACCTCACGCGAGCACTACATCCTGGACGACTCCAACCAGGCCCTGGCCTATCGCGCAGCCTATACCACCACCATCCGTGACAGCAACGACTACTTCTACACAGACCCCGACGTCCCGTTTGCCCTCCCCGAGACCGTCCTTCCCGTGGGCGGTATCTTCCAGAGCACGGACAACAAGATGTTCGGTTGGGACGTCCGCGTTGCCACCAACTACTCCCGCACTTTTGCCAACATCCACACCATCAGCGCCTACGGCGGTATGGAAATCAACTCCGTAGACCGTCACGAAAAATGGAACCGCGGATGGGGCATGCAGTTCAACATGGGTGAAATTGCCAACTACAACTACAAGGTCTTCAAGAAAGGCGCCGAGGAAAACACCCAGTACTTTTCGCTGGACAACACCCATGAGCGCCGCCAGGCCTTCTTTGGAACTTTCACCTATGGCCTTCTGAACCGTTACAGCATTAACGGTACCGTCCGTTATGAGGGTTCCAACCGCCTGGGTAAAGCCCGCAGCGCCCGCTGGCTTCCTACCTGGAACGTGTCGGCCCGCTGGAACATCATTGACGAGCCCTGGATGAAGAAAGTGCAGCCCGGCCTTTCCCACGCCGCCGTCAAGCTTTCCTATTCCCTTACTGCAGAGAGCGGCCCGGCCTGGGTTACCAACTCCCACGCTGTCATCGAGGCCTTCAACCCCTGGCGCAACAACGCCCGCGACAAGGAAAGCGGCCTTGAGGTAGCGTCCCTGGCCAACCCGGACCTCACCTTCGAAAAGAAACACGAGCTCAACGTGGGCCTGGAACTGGGCTTCATCGACAACCGCATCAACTTTACCGGAGACTGGTACCAGCGTAACAACTTTGACCTGATTGCCATTACCAACACCCAGGGTATCGGCGGTGAGCTCACCAAGTACGGTAACGTGGCCAGCATGAAATCCAGTGGTTTTGAACTGTCCCTGACCAGTACCAACATCAAGACCCGGGACTTCAAGTGGACCACCAACATCATCTATTCCCACTCCAAGAACCTCATCACAAAGCTTTATACCACCAAGCGCGTGATTGACCTCATCTCCGGCACCGGTTTCGGTCTGGAAGGTTATCCCAACCATTCCATCTTCTCCATCCCGTTCCGCGGCCTCAACGAAGAAGGTCTTCCCACGTTCCTGGACCAGGACGGCAAGGTGTCCGTGTCTGACATCTACTTCCAGACCAATGCCTCCAACCCCAAGAACATCGAGTTCCTCGAGTACTCCGGTGTTTCCGATCCTACCGACGTAGGCTCCTTTGGAAACACCTTCGAGTGGAAAGGCTTCCGTCTCAATGTGTTCATCACCGGTTCCTTCGGCAATGTTGTCCGTCTGGACCCTGTGTTCCGCTCGTCCTACAGCGACCTGGTTTCCATGCCTAAGGAATTCAAGAACCGCTGGGCTGTTCCGGGAGACGAAGCCACTACCACCATCCCCGTCATTGCCAGCCGTATCCAGACGCACAATGACAGCCACCTCAACTATGCCTACAACGCATACAACTACTCCACGGAGCGCATCGCCAGCGGCAACTTCGTTCGCCTGAAGGAGATCTCCCTG
This sequence comes from Bacteroidales bacterium UBA3856, assembly GCA_002392525.1. The sequence continues at coordinate 3,277 of DGHE01000185.1, forward strand.
AGCTACGACCTACCCAAGAAGGCCATCCAGAAGATTGGCCTCAACTCCTTGTCTGTCAAGGTGCAGGCAACCAACCTGTGTCTCCTGTATGCAGACCCCAAACTGAACGGACAGGATCCTGAGTTCTTCAACACCGGTGGTGTAGCTGTTCCGGTTCCCCGCCAGTTTACGCTCACCCTGAAACTTGGACTTTAACAAAAGAAGACAGTCATGAAACTGAATCACTATATTCTGGCCTCTCTAGCCATCCTGATGAGTCTGTCCTCCTGCAACAAACTGCTGGACACCATGCCGGACAACCGCGCCGAGATTGACTCTCCCGCCAAGGTCAAGGCGCTGCTTGTCTCTGCATATGCTGACAGACACTACGCCCTGTTCGCAGAGATGTACTCGGACAACTTTGACGACAACGCCAAGGTCGTGAGCAACGCCACCCCGGGCCGTTACTATGAACAGATCTGGAATTGGCAGGATATCACGGAAACTTCCAATGACTCCCCCGACAATGTATGGACCAAGAACTGGAGCGCCATTGCTGCGGCCAACCAGGCATTGGAAGGCATTGAAGCGCTGGGCGGCAAAGAAAACCCGGAGCTCGCTTCTTCCTACGGTGAAGCCCTCCTGTGCCGTGCCTACGGCCACTTCATCCTGGTGAACCTGTTCTGCCTCAACTACAACAAAGCCACCAGCGCCACCGATCAGGGCCTTCCTTACATGGAAAAACCCGAACAGGGCCTGAGCCCCCAGTACGAGCGCGGCAATGTGGCCGATGTATATGAAAAAATTGAAAGAGACCTGGAAGAAGGCCTCAAGTACATCTCCGACGACTACATGGTACCCAAGTACCACTTCAACCGTCAGGCAGCCTATGCTTTTGCAACCCGCTTCTATCTGTTCTATGAAAAATGGGACAAAGCCGTAGAAGCCGCCACCGAATGCCTGGGTTCTGCCCCCCAGACCCTTCTGAGGGACAACGACGCCCTGCAGCTGTGCCCCGACATTGCAACGGCCGCCAACCTGTACACCTCTACCGACCAGAAGACCAACTTCCTGCTCCAGACCAACATGTCGTCCCTGATGGGAAATGGAACCTGGCGCAATACCTCTGGTGCCAACAAGCGCTTTGGCTTTACCACCTATCTCTCCGAGAGCGAAGTTTACTGCGCCAAGCACCCGTGGGCCGTCGCCGGAATCTCCAACTCCAGCTACCGCTTTACTCCCAAGAACTACAACTCCTCCAACCTGCACTACACGATTCTCTGGAAAGTTCCCAACCTGTTTGAGTACACGGATCCGGTTGCAGGAAGAGGTTACCGCCAGACCATCCTGGCTACGTTCTCGGCCGAGCAAACCCTCCTGGAGCGCGCAGAGGCTTACGTCATGCTCAAAGAGTACGACAAGGCCTGCGAAGACCTGAACCTGTGGATTGCCAATACGTACAAGTCGGCCCTCGCTACCATCGACTACACCCTTACCCCGGCCGAGGTCCAGACCTTCTACAAAGGCATTGAATACTACACCTGGGAAGAACCCACAACCAAAAAGCATCTTCAGCCGGCCTTCGCCATCGAAGAAGAAGGCTCCGTGCAGGAATCCATGCTGCAGGCCGTCCTTAACGCCAAGCGCATCGAGAACCTGGCATACGGAATGCGCTGGCTGGACATCAAACGCTACGGCATTGAGATTTACCGCCGCCACGTAGATGACATGGCCTTTATTGAAAAAATCTCCGACACCATGAAGGCCGATGATCCCCGCCGCGCTTTCCAGGTGCCCCAGAAGGCACGCGATGCCGGTTTTGAACCCACCAAACGCTAACGTGATTATGAAAAGAAATATCATTCTGCTGCTAGTTGCAGCCTCGGCCCTCTGCGCAGTGGTTTCCTGCAAGAAGGAAGAGCTGAACCCGGAGAGCATCATCACGGTCAATACCGTTCCCAAGAACGACTTTGACAAGTGGCTGGATGCCAATTACGTCAACCCTTACAACATTGTGGTGAAATACCGCTATACGATGGATGAGGCTGACTACTCATACTATACCATCCCGGCCAATCTGGACTGTTCCATCATCATGGCCCACCTGGTAAAATACCTGTGCATTGACTCCTACGATGAGGTAGCTGGCGCCGCATTTACCCGACGTTACTTCCCCAAGGCATTCTTCTATATTGGAGAATGGGAGTACAAGAACAACGGTACCTATATTCTGGGTACGGCCGAAGGCGGCAAGAAAATCTACCTGACGGGCGTCAATTACATTCCGCAGGTTCTCGCCGGCAAGTACCAGGAATACACAGACCCGGCAGAGGCCGTAAACCACTTCTATGTCAAGACCATCCATCACGAGTTCACCCACATCCTGAACCAGACGAAGGATTTCCCCGCCGACTTCAAGCAGATTACGCCCACCAGCTATGTGAACGACTCCTGGAACACAGACGAATACAAGGACGGCTATCTCAAGCGCGGCTTCATATCGGCCTACTCCCAGGACTCTGACCGCGAAGACTTTGCCGAGGTGAATTCCATCTATGTTACCCACAGCCCCGAATGGTGGGAGGCCAAAATGGTCGAAGCCGCCGAGGGCAGGGACCTCATCATTGCCAAGCTGGACATTGTGAAAAGTTACATGAAAACCACCTTCGGCATCAATCTGGACGACCTCAGGGCCGCCGTACTCCGCCGCCAGCAGGAAGTGATGTCCGGAGCCATTGACCTTACTTCCCTTGAACTTAAATAGCCGCTGCCGTATGAAAAAATTGATTTACTCACTGCTCACTGCAGTTTGCGTTCTCTCTTCCTGCGTCAAGGATCAGGAAATGCTCTTCGACAAGTCGGCTACCGTACGCCTCAACGAGGCCCTTGCCAACGCACAGAAAGTGCTTACCTCGGCCACCAACGGCTGGGTGATGCACTATTACCCGGAAGGCAACCAAATCTATGGCGGCTTTATGCACACCATGGTATTCACCGAGAGCGAAGTCACCGTACGGAGCGAACTGTTTGACGGCGAATACACTTCCCTGTACAAGATGACCCGCGATTACGGTCCGGTCCTTTCCTTTGATACCGACAACTACGCCTTCCACTATTTTGCCACCCCCTCCGGCTCCATGAAAAACGAGTATGGAGAAAGCGGCCTTTACCAGGCCTACAAGGGCGACTTCGAGTTCATGATCCTCAAGGCTACCCCCGAGGAAGTGATCCTCAAAGGCAAGCGTACCGGCAACCACATCCACATGTATCCGCTCGCCGAATCTCCGGCCCAGTTCATTGGCAAGGTAGACAGCATGGTGGAAGACTTGTTCGTGAGTTCCTTCAGCGGAACGGCCGGCGAAGCCGATGCCATGACCCTCTATCTGGCCCTTGGCAGCCGTCAGGCTACCTTCAAGCTGACAGGAGATCAGTATAAGGACGAGGAAGGGAATCCGCTCACGGTATCATCGGCCTACCTTTATACGCCGGAGGGAATTTCCTTCTACAAACCGGTGGAAGTGGGCCCCTACACCATTGATAAGATGAACTTTGACGTAACTGCCAAGACCCTTTCCTCCCCGGCCATCAGCCTCAAGGGAGAACTGCCCGAGGGATGGCATGCCTACAGGGACTTCCTGGGTACCTACACCCTCAAGTTCAACACCGACAAGGAGATTGCCGATATCGAGATCAAGGCCGATGTCAACGGAAAGAGCTACATCATCTCCGGCCTGAGTGAGGCGTTCGACGTTGCTGCAACCTATGACCTGGGTCTTGGCCGCATCCACATCCAGGCTCAGTACGTAGCCTCGGCAGAACAGACAGGCACCGGTTATCAGATTATGATGGCCGCCCATGATAACGCCGCAAGCAAGGTGAACTACACCACCGGCGGCATGTACGGCATCCTGGACGAGGCTGGCAATTCCATCGCATGGGTACAGAACGGCCTCTGGTCCGGCAACAAGTGCTCCGGTTTCATCCTCTATAACTTCACCACGTCCGGGTCCCGTGCCTCCGGCTCCGATGCCAACACTTCCGCCCCCTGGATCTGGAAGGGTCTCACCGGCTCCCAGGCCAACCGTACTCCTTACTGGACTTCCTTTGATCGTCAGTAAACCCAAGAACTGTTATGAAAAAGTATATTTATATTCTCATGGCGGGCATATCGCTTCTGGCTCTTTCCTGTAAGAAGGAGTATGTGAACCCCTATGCCGATGCCGAGAAGGGCGCCAGCGCCATCAAGATTGTGAAGAGCCAGCTGGAATTTACGCCCGAGGCCTCTACGGGTATCGTAGAGGTAGACGCCGAAGGTACCATCACCGCCACCTCCGACCGCGACTGGTGCGCCGTCTCCGTTTCCGGAAAGCAGATCACGCTTTCGCTCACGGCCAACGCCGACAAAGAGACCCGCTATGCCCTCCTCACCATTGCAGCAGGAAAGTACACTACCGCACTTTCTGTCTTCCAGTACGGTGAGGTTCTCGGTGGCCTGGGCACTCTCAGCGACATTGCCTCTCCCGTTGAAGGAAGCACCGTGGAGGTTCCCGTGAAACTGAATGTTTCCATCACTCTCACAACAGAGCAGACATGGATCCATCCGGAATATGCAGGGGACAGGATTATCGTTACGGTGGACCCGAACGACCAGCCCGAAACCCGCCTTGGAACAGTGAGTTATGTCGCCGGTTCCAGCAAAGGGTCCTTCGACGTAACGCAGTACCCCGAAATCAAGAGGCCCGAGAGCTGGGTCCTGACTGCTGCAGACGTCACGTATGACCACCCGAAGTACAACACCAGCGCCACGCTGAGCGCCGGTGACGAAGACATGTACGTCATGCTCCTGGTTCCGCAGTCGAAAATGGAAGGAAACGACGTTGATGCATGGGTTTTTGACAAACTGGCCATCGAAGCACGCAGGAACATCCTGGACCAGGTAGAGGCCAACCCCGGAACAGCCTTCAAGGATTACCTTCTGACGGGAACGGATCCCGTTGCGTTCGAAGATGTAAGCCTGGGAGAGTACTACCTGGTGGCCATCGGCTTTGGCGAGAACAGTTTCGTGTCGGGCCGATACCAGTACAAGCCCATTACGATCACCGACGTGAGACCCGCCTATTACAAATGGCTGGGCCAGTGGAAAGTGCACCGCAAGAATGCCAAGTATGATGCTTACGACACCTGGGACATCTCCATCAAGGAAAAGGACGTAACGCTGCTCATCAAGGGAATCGAAGGCCTTTCCAATGACGACGGAAGATATGACGTGGAGGCAACCGTGGACGAAGAAGGCCGTCTGGTCCTGAAAACGCAGAACACCAAGTCCTACGAGGATGCTTCCCGTGGAACGGTGACGGTGCTCCTCTCCGGCCAGTATACCGATACCGCCGCCGGAAAGACGTACTACACCTCCAAGACAGGTGTGGATCTTTTGTATGGAACCCTGTCCGAAGATTTGAACGCTGCGACGTTAGAAGGAGCAATTGCAACGGGTACATATCCGTTCTTTAATATTCAGTTCTACGGCCGATACAAGAAACAGGGCAGCAGCAGCTATTCTTCCGTCACCTGGAATGCAGGCACTACAGACATAGAACAGACCATCACCCGCATCGTCGATTAGTCTCCCTGCCAAAATGTCAGTGCCACCGCCATTGGCACACCAATTGATTTCCCAAAGCCGCTTCCGAAATTGGAGGCGGCTTTTTGTAAACTTATAAAAACACAATATTATGCTGAAACCTTTAGGAACAAGAGTGGTCATCGAGCCCAAAGAGGCCGAGACCATGACCGCCGGGGGCCTCTACATCCCGGATAACGCCAAGGAAAAGCCCCAGCAGGGCGTCATCGTCGCAGTAGGTCCCGGCTCCAAGGACGAGCCCATGGAGGTGAAAGTGAACGATGTCGTTCTCTATGGCAAGTACGCCGGCACCGAGGTCACCGTGGAAGGCAAGAAGTACCTCATCGTAAAGCAGTCTGATATTTTGGCAACTCTGTAATTATGGCAAAGGAAATTAAATTCAATACCGACGTCCGCGCCGCCATGAAGGAAGGCGC
>DGHE01000107.1:0-3777 GCA_002392525.1 Bacteroidales bacterium UBA3856
TAGCCGATGACTTTCCCGTTGTCGTCCTTGATGGAAGACATGCCCCAGTCCGTGGGCGAGAAATAGGTGAGCTCGTAATCCTTGGCCATGTCGCTCTCGCTTACACCCAGGGCCCCTTCTAGGAGGATGGCAAGGGTGGCGGTGCGGTCGCGTCCGGCGGCGCAGTGGAAGTAGACGGGCTTTCCTTCCCGGAGACGGGCTACCACCCAGGAGAAGGTGTCCCTCACTTTGTCGGGGTTATCCCGCACCATGTGGTTGTAGCCGCTGTCAAATCCCGGAGCATAGAAGGCGACGCTGCTGCCGAGCGGTGAGCTGGAGGGTACGTCGGAGGCTTCCCGGAGGTCTACCTCGGCCCGGATTCCCTCGGCCAGCATTTCCTTTTTGCCGGCACTGCTGGTGCGGGAACCGTGGATGGCGCCGCCGCGGTAGAGCTTGCGGTACACGACGGTCTTTCCGCCCAGGCCCTTGTAGCCGCCAAGGTCGCGGCCGTTGCGCACGTTGGGTGCAAAGTACACCTGATGCAGCAGGCCGCGGGTCTCAAACTGGCCGCTTTCTACGATACTGCCGCCGGCGGTTACCTGCCACTTGTACGTGACGCCCGGAACCAGGTTGGTGATGTCCTGCCTGCCCACGCCGCCGGAGAGGGAGTACTCCCGGCTCCAGTCGCCTTCGGAGACGCGAAGGGTCTGGCTGCCGGAAGCGGGTGTCCAGGTTATGGTGTAGGTGGGCGGGAGCTCTATGTCGTTCTCGCTGGGACCGCCGCCGGGATAGCCGATGACGCTGGAATAGCTGTATTCCTTGTCGGTGTCCGGGTTATTGGTGCAGGGGTAGTTCACTTCCTCCATGTATTTCTGGATATAGGAGTTGGTGGCGAGGAACGCTTCTTCTTGGGGGGCCGAAGGGTCTTTCCAGTCCAGGAGCACGCCGGCAATGGCCTTGGAAAGCGTCCAGTTGGCGTCATCGGCCTCAATGTTCCAGTACATGGCGCCGCGAAGGTCCTTGTCCTTTATATACTGTGCCTTGAGTTCCACCGACAGGGCATCGTCGTAGGTGAGCACCATCTGGCCGTTTTTCGTGAGGTAAGGGACCTTGGCAACGTCGTCCCACTTCTTCTCATATCCGTCGAAGACAATCTCGTTGAAGTCCACTTCCTTGTCTCCGTTGTGCCCGAAGAAGGGAATGCCCATCACAATCTTGTCGTAGGGAACGCCCTTGCCGAAGTGCCGTTTCACGGAACCGTCGCAGTTGTGGGAGTCTCCGTTTTTTGTCATGGAAGAGGGGTAGAGCGCGCCGTTGTGATACGGGGGCTTTCCCATGTCGTAGGTCATGATGTTCACCCAGTCCAGGTAGGGAAGGGCGGTGGCCCAGTCAATGTAGTCGGCGTTGGAGGCCGATGCCATGGTAATGAGCTTGTCGGCCCCCAGTACCTCGCGGAGGTCCTTCAGAAGGAGGGTGAAGTTCCCCTTGTCGGCGGGGGAGGAGGAAATACCGGCCGATGAACTGGTGGGGTATTCCCAGTCCAGGTCAATTCCGTCCAGGTTGTACTTTCGGACGGCCGACGAGCAGTTCTGGCAGAACTTCTTGCGGTGGGTGGCATCGGCCGCCATCTCGCTGAAGTTGCCGGCGCCCCAGCCGCCCACGGACAGCATCACCTTGAGGGTAGGCTTCACTTTCTTGAGGGCGGCAATCTGGAAGAGGCGGCTCTCGGTCTTGATATCGAGGGTCTCGAAGTCGCTCTTGATGTGGGCGAACGAGTAATTGATATGCGTCAGGTACGTCGGGTCCGGAAGGGTCTTGTCCCAGTACGTGGCGTACCCTACCACGATGAAGCCGTCCTTGGGCTGCGTGGGCGGAGGCGTTTCGGTGCCTCCTCCTCCTTCTTCGGTCTCTTCCGGAGTGGGTTTCGGGGACGGCGGAGGAATAATGTATCCCTGCGGCTCCTTGCCGCAGCAGCAGGCCAGCTGAACCAGCACCAGAATGACGATGTGCTTGAATCTCATGTGCGTGTTACTGTTATGTGTCGCTACAAAACTAGCGGATTCCGCAACAGAGAAAGTCGCAGAATCCGCAGATTGTGTCTATTTTTGCGTAGAGACCTATTTGTCGTGCGATTCTCCCACGCGGGCTTCCACTACGTTGATCACGTAGTCTCCGGTGCGCTCGCACTCGCTGATGAGGTCTGTGAATACGGTGCCGTTGTCGTAGCCGTAGATATGCTTGTCCAGGGCGTCGATATTCTCCTTCTTGAGGCGGTTGCGGCACTCGTTGATGCAGGCTTCGATGTAGGCCGATTTGCCAAGCCCCACCGTCCCGCGCGGGCTGGAGAGCACCAGGTTCATCTGGGTGAGGGCCTCTTCCAGGAGCTGTACCATCTCGGTGCCGCCCTTCAGCTGCTTCTCATCAAACTCTACCTTGTTGTCGCGCTTGCGCTTAAGGATGCGGGCCAGGTTGAAGAAGCTGTCGCCCACGCTCTCGAGTTCACCGATCTGGCGCAGCATGGAGCGGATTTCTTCCTTGGTTTCGTCGGAGAGGTGAGCCTGACCCACTTCGCCGAGATACCGGCCAATCTCGGCCTCCATGCGGTCGGACAGGTCTTCGTACTTTTCGATACGGTCAAACAGTTTGGGGAATTCTTCGTCGCTGCTCTTGTACAACTCCTTTACCAGATCGTACATGTACTGCATCTTCTGGCCAAAGAGGACAATTTCCTTCTGGGCCTGCAGCACGGAGATTTCGGGGGTCTTCATGAGACCGCCGCGAATGTACTGCAGGCGGAATTCGTCCTCTTCCTCCACTTTCCTTGGCTTGATGATAAAGCACACGAACTTTTCAATCTGGGGGATGAACCAGATGAGGATGGCGGTGTTGATGACGTTGAAGAAGGTGTGGAAGGTAGCCAGGGCAAAGGAGAGCTGGGTGGGGCTCTGCTCGGGGGCTTCGGAGTCCAGGCCCACGATGCCGCACACCATTCTCACGAAGGGGAAGAAGAAGATGAGCACCCAGCACACGCCGAAGACGTTGAACAGCATGTGGGCCATGGCCGTACGGCGGGCCTGCGTGTTGGCGCTGAGGGCGGCCAGGTTGGCGGTGACGGTGGTGCCGATGTTCTCACCCATCACCAGGGCGATACCCTGGAAGATGGTGATGGCTCCCGTAGAGCACAGCACCATGGTGATGGCCATGAGGGCGGCCGAGCTCTGGACAATGGCCGTGAGGATGGTTCCGATGAGGAGGAACAGCAGGATGGTTCCGTAGTTTGTCTTGAAGCTGGCGAAGAAATCTACCACGGCCGGATTGCTGGCGAGGTCCAGGTCCGTTCCCGCCTGCTTGAGCATGCCCAGGGCGAAAAGGAGGAACGACAGGCCGAAGAGGAAGTCTCCGATGTAGCGGTGTTTTCCCAGTTGGATGAGGATGATACCTACCAGGAAGGCCGGCCATACCACGTTGGTGACGTTGAAGGAGAAACCGGCCGACATGATCCAGGCGCTCATGGTGGTGCCGATGTTGGCGCCCATGATGATGGAGATGGCCTGGCCCAAGGTGAGCAGCGCTGCATTCACGAAGGATACCGTCATGACGGTGGTTGCGGCGGAGGACTGGACGGCTACGGTTACGAGGGCACCGGTGAGGACGCCGGAGAACCGGTTGGTGGTCATGGCACCCAGGAGGTGTCGCAGCTGGGGACCTGCCATTTTCTGGAGCGCCTCGCTCATCACCTTCATGCCGTAAATGAGCAGGGCGATGGAGCCGAGGAGTTTCAAAGCGATTAACATAGTT
>DGHE01000107.1:3861-5796 GCA_002392525.1 Bacteroidales bacterium UBA3856
ACAAAGATAAAGTAAAAAGCGCATTCTGCCAAAATGTTTATCTTTGTAAACATGAAACGTTTACTCTCCCTGGCCCTTGCAGCGGCCTGCCTTGTTTCCGGGATGGAAAAGGCAGATGCCTGCACAAACCTCATCGTAGGAAAGAAGGCTTCCGTGGACGGAAGTGTCATCTGCACGTACAACTGCGACAGCTTCGGCTTCGCGTCCTCGCTCAGTTACTCGGCGCCGGGTGCACACGCTCCCGGAGAAACGGTAGCTATCCGTGCGTGGGGATTTAGCGGCGGGGTGCACTATATTCCGCAGGCTCCCTATACCTACGCCGTTGCGGGTCTCATGAACGAGAAACAGGTTTCCATCGTGGAAACCACCTGGGGCGGCCGCAAGGAACTGCGCAATCCCGAAGGTTGGCTGGGCTACTTTAGTCTCATGAACCTGGCCCTGCAGCGGGCGGCATCGGCCCGCGAAGCCATTGCCGTCATGCACAACCTGGTGCAGGAGTACGGCTACAACGAGACGGGCGAGTCCTTCGCCGTCTGCGACAAGGAAGAGGCCTGGATCATGGAACTGGTGGGTAAGGGAGAAGGCCGCAAAGGCGCCGTCTGGGTAGCCCTCCGCGTCCCCGACGACTGCATCACCGCCTACGCCAACTCCAGCCGCATCCAGCAGTTCCCGCAGGTGAAGAAGGCCGATAAGAAGCTGGGCTTCTGCGTCACCAAGGACGGAGACTGCATGTACTCGGCCGATGTCATCTCCTTCGCCCGCGAGATGGGCTATTTTGACGGGGCCGATGCCGACTTCAGCTTCCGTGAGGCCTATGGCCCTATGGACTTCAGTAAGATTCGCGCCTGCGAAGCCCGTGTGTGGAGTTTCTTCCGTCACCACTATAATAAAGAGGTCATGGACTCCTATCTGCCCTTTATCAACGGCGACATGACGGAAATCGATCACCTTCCCCTCTGGATCAAGCCCGACGCTCCCGTGAGCTACCGCGACATCCAGAACGACATGCGTGACCACTACGAGGGTACGGCCCTCGATATGACGGCCGATGTGAGTGCAGGTCCCTGGGCCTCTCCCTATCGCAACCAGCCTGTAAACTTCAAGGATTCCGAGGGCACGAATCTATTCCGCGAGCGCCCCATCGGCTGTCAGCAGAGCGGCATGACCATGGTGTGCCGCATGCGTTCCTGGCTGCCCGACGCCGTGGGCGGCATCACCTACTTCAACCTGGACGATGCCACCATGGTAGCCTACGTGCCCGTGTACTGTGGCATCAACCGCATCCCGGATCCTTTCCGCGAGGAGAACAACAAACTTACCGAGTTCTCTTTTGACAGCGCTTTCTGGATGAACAACTGGGTGGCCAACATGGTTTACCCCCGCTGGAGCGCCATGATCGAAGACCTGCGCGATGCCCAGAAGGAACTGGAAGACTACTATGAAGCCGATCAGGCTGCCGTTGAGGCCCATGCCGCCACCCTTACAGCCTGGGAGCTGACGGACTACCTTACGGGTAAAACCATCGGCTATACCGACAAAATGATGAAGCGCTGGGACAAGCTGGCCAAATTCCTCATCGTAAAGCACAACGACCAGGTGGCCCGTCCCTCCAAGGACGGTGAAATTGTTCCCGGCCGCCACACTTCTCCCGCCTACTCTCCGGTCTTCATCGACGCTGTAAAGGCCGTCACCGGTGACCGCTACGTCCGCCCCGAGGTAAAGAAGTAAGCGACGCTCATGCCGTAAATCGTTGATATTTAACAGTTTAACTTTTTCTCTTTAGGCTGATTAGCCCAAAGAGAAAAAGTTAAACCATTGTTACATAGCGAGTTAGATGGGGCTCGCGGCGGATACAAAAAACCGCCGCTAAGTATAGCGCCGGGGCAGGTATAATGAAGTTTAAGTATGGTGTGGTAGCGGGAGTGGGTCACGATC
>DGHE01000107.1:5886-6578 GCA_002392525.1 Bacteroidales bacterium UBA3856
CTAACCAGCTGAGCTACCCCGCCAAAATGTGTTGAGATAGAAGGATTCGAACCCTCACTGACAGAGCCAGAATCTGTAGTGCTACCATTACACCATATCTCAATGAGTCCCGCGAACGGGACTGCAAATGTACGACTTTTTTCCGAATCCGCAAGGGAAAGAGTGTTTTTTTATCAAAAAAACTTTCGTACTTTTGCGAAATAGGAATTGATAACACGCTATGTCTGCCAAAAAATATCAACTGGATCCCCACTGCGAAGCCATCCTGGAGGAGTATCGGGAACACCTGCCCCAGTTCGAGCAGGTTAAGAATCAGGTACTGTCCCTTCTCAAGGAAGTCTTCGAAGAGGTGGGTCTCATTGTGGCTTCCATCGAAGGCCGCGTCAAGACGGAGGGCTCGCTGGCCGGCAAACTGGAACTCAAGGGCTCCAAGTATGCGTCCCTTCAGGATATCACCGACATTGTGGGCGTCCGTGTCATTACCTTTTATATAGATGACGTGGACAAGGTGGCATCGGCCGTGGACCGCCTCTTCGAGATAGACTGGGAGAATTCCGTGGACAAGCGCAAGGCCCATGAGATTGACAGTTTCGGCTATATGTCCCTTCACTATATCTGCCGCACGGAGGGCTTCCCGTACCGCTTCGAGATTCAGATGAGAACGGTACTGCAGCACGCCTGGGCCAACATGA
>DGHE01000107.1:6626-11500 GCA_002392525.1 Bacteroidales bacterium UBA3856
TGAACCACGACACCGGCTACAAATCGGGCGTGGAGGTACCCAAGGAGTACCTTCGCAACCTTTCCCGTCTGGCCGGCCTGCTGGAGCTGGTGGACGAGCAGTTCAGCCAGATCCGCAGCGACCTCACCGACTACCGCCGCCGCGTACAGGCCCTTGTGGCATCCGGCAACCTGGACGAGGTCCAGCTGGATGGAGACACCTTCCGCAGCTACCTGCAGCTCAAGCCCTTTGACAAGCTCAACAAGCGCATCGCCGCCGTCAACCAGGCCGAGATCCAGGAGGTGAGCCTGATGCCGTACCTGGCCGTGTTCAAGGCCATGGGCTGCAAGACCCTCGGAGACATAGACAATCTCGTCAAAAAATACTGCGAAGGCGGCTATCAGATAGCCTGCTACCAGATTGGTCTCACAGACCTTGATATCATCTCCTCCTCCCTGGGCCCGCAGGACCTGTGCATTGCGGCCATCGTCAAGAACGGCGGCGGCAAGCGGGATATTACCAAACTGTTCGATGCTCTCAACGGAGAATCCCCCAGCAATGAAATGATGGCCGAGATGCTCCTCGAGCAGGTGAAAGACCTCCCTTTTATGAATCAATAGTCTATGGAAAAAGCCAAACTGATATCCCTCTCGGACTATGTCCTCTCCGGCGGCGGCGCCAACGGAGAAAGTTTCGACTGCATCAGCGACCCCAGCGTGATGCTCAAACTCTATTTCCCCGGGAAAATCCAGCAGCCCCTGGACGAGATGCATTTGGCCCAGAAGGTTTATGACATGGGCATCCCTACGCCCGAACCCGGAGAATACGTGGTGACGGAGGATGGCCGCTACGGCATCCGTTTCCACCGCATCGTGGGCAAGAAGTCCTATTCCCGCGCCACGGCAGACGAACCGGAGAGGGTGGCCGAGTTTGCCGCCGATTTTGCCCGGATGTGCCTGGACCTCCATAAAGTGAAGGTGGATATAACCCAGTTCGAGAACGTAAAGGCCCGTTATTTCCGCCTGTTGGAAGAGAACCCCTTCTTTACCAAGACGGAAAAGGACGCCCTGGGCAAGTTTATCTCCGATGTCCCCGACGAGTACACCGCCGTGCACGGAGACCTTCAGTTCTCCAACGCCATTTTCGTGGGAGACAAGCGCTATTTCATCGACCTTGGAGATTTCTGCTACGGCAACCATCTTTTTGACGTTGCCATGGTCTATCTCTGCACCTGCCTGAGCAAAGAAGATTTCATCGTAGAAACCTTCCACATGCCCAAGAGCCTGTCTATCCGTTTCTGGCAGGAGTTCGTCCCCGCCTATTTCGGAGCAGACCGCTCCCTCAAGGACGTGGAAGAGGAGATTATGCCTTTTGCGGGTCTCAAGACCCTTATCGTAGAACGCGATACCCGTTGTCCCATGCCGGAATTCCGTGCCGCCCTGAAAGGAATCATTTAGCTTATGCAGCCGTTCCAGAACAAACATAACCTGATTGCAGTCCTGCAAGGCGCTTTTGTTGTCCTGACGGCTATCGTATTGCTGTTTGTTAGCTCGATGCTGCAATACAGCCGCATGCGGGAGATGGTGAAAACCAGTGCCTATAACCGCGCCCAGAGCAATATTGACTTTGTAGAGCAGGATATTACCCGTATTGTTGAACTGGTAGAAAGCGCGGTGCGCAACAACATCTGGAGCGCGCGGGCTCTTGCTCCCGTGCCGGACAGTCTGTGGGGCATTACCCGCGGCGTCGTCCTGGATAATCCCGTGGTGTACGGGTCGGCTGTCGCCTTGGTGGAGAATTACAATCCCAGTAAGTCGGGTCGTCTTTTTGCGCCATACTCCTACCGTGACGGAGACGAAATCAAAAATACACAACTGGGTACGGAGGAATATAATTACCCGGAGCAGGAGTGGTTTAAAGGTGCTCTTGAGGCCGGTGACAACGGTTACTGGTCCGAGCCCTACTTTGATGAAGGAGGCGGCAACCGCCTCATGACCACGTACTCCGTCCGTGTGCTGGACCACCAGGGTCGCCTGGCGGCTGTCATTACGGCCGATGTCGCCCTGGACTGGGCGTCGGACCGCCTGGCGGCCGTAGATGACTATCCCGGTGCCCTCAAGATGCTGATCAGCCACGCCGGCACCATCATGGCCACCAGCCCCTACTTCAGCGCCGTCAATCGCCGAAACATCATTGATGTGGCCCGCAGCATGGACGATGCCGAAGAGTTCGAGTCCGTGAATCAGGACTTGCTGGCCGGGAAACAAGGCAGCCGCCTGGTCCATCTGCAGGGAGAGAAATACTATGTGTTCTTCGATACCATGCAGAAAAACGGCTGGCACATGTCCATCAGTATCCCGGAGCACGAGATCTTCAGTGAAATCCGCAATCTGAACCGGAAGATGATGGGCCTGCAGCTGCTGGGCCTTATCATGCTGCTTGTGATTCTTCTGTATACCGTTTTCAGCCAGCGTAAAATGCTGGAAATCCAGAAGAACAAAAGCCGCATCGAGGGTGAACTGTATGTGGCCCGCGGCATCCAGGAAGCCATGCTCCCCAAATCGTTCCCGCCATACCCCAACCGTTCCGACGTGGATATTTATGCCACTCTGGTATCGGCCAAGGAAGTGGGAGGAGACCTCTACGACTTCTTCATCCGGGACGAGCGCCTGTACTTCTGCATCGGCGACGTGTCGGGCAAGGGTGTCCCCGCCTCCCTCGTGATGAGCGTGACCCGAAGCCTGTTCCGTACGGTGGCCGGCCACGAGAAGAGCCCCGTGCGCATTGTCACCAACATGAATCAGGACCTTGTGGAGATGAACATCAACGACATGTTCGTCACCTTCTTCTGCGGCGTGCTGGACCTCGCCAGCGGGCATCTCCGCTACTGCAACGCCGGGCATAATGCGCCCGTCATCCTGTCGGCCGATGCCACCGTCGTCCTCCCGGTCGTTCCCAACCTGCCGCTGGGCGTCATGCCCTCCATGTCCTTCACGGAGCAGGAAACAGACCTCGCCTGCGGCAGCGGTATCTTCCTCTATACCGATGGTCTCAATGAGGCCGAAGACCATGACAACAACCAGTTCGGTACCGAGCGCATGATGCATGCGCTGGACCCTTCCCTCTCTGCTACCCAGCAAATAGAACGTCTTGCCGGTTCTGTCCAGTCCTTTGTGGGAACCGCCCCTCAAAGTGACGACCTTACCATGTTCTACATCCGTTATTTGAATGACAGTCCCATGGAAAAGAAAGAACGTCATCTTATTCTCCACAACGACATTCAGCAAATTCCTCAGCTGGCCGACTTTGTGGAAACGGTTGGCCAGCTGGCCAGTCTCGGTTCCTCCCTCACGATGAGCCTTAACCTGGCTTTGGAGGAGGCCGTCACGAACGTCATCCTTTACGCGTACCCCGAGGGCTCCGACGGTCTGGTGGACATCGAGGCCATTGTCCACAAAGACAGCCTCACGTTCATTATCTCCGACAGCGGCAAGGCTTTCGATCCCACCGCCGCCCCCGAGGCCGATATTTCTCTGGACGTGGAAGACCGTCCCATTGGCGGACTGGGCATTTTCCTGGTGCGCAATATCATGGATAGCGTCCACTACGAACGTGTGGACGGAAAGAATATTCTTACGATGTCAAAAAATCTACAATAAATTATGGAAGTAAAAATCATTGAAAAGGACAATGTCCTTACTGCTGTTCTTAACGGCCGTCTTGATACCGCCGTATCTCCGGAAGTCTCTGCCGCCCTGCAGCCTCTCTTGGACCAGGCCGACAAGACGCTGGTGCTGGACTGCAAGGAGCTTAGCTACATCTCCAGCTCGGGTCTTCGCATCTTCCTTACCGTCCGTAAGGCCGCTGCCGCCAAGGGCGGAAAGGTCATTGTGAAGGATATCAACAGCGAAATTCGCCAGGTATTCATGATGACCGGCTTCCTGAATCTGTTCGAAATCCAAGAAAGTTAAGTTTTTTCGAATATTTTTGTATATATTTGCATCCCAATGTATAATTCGTACGAATTATGCAAATTTTATACAAAAGGATGCAAATGAAACCGTTCACCATCTGTCCGGCTACATCGGAGCACCTCCCGTATGTAGATGCTGTAGTCCAGGCCATTGCCGATGCTTCACGCGCCAAGGGAACCGGCCTGGCCTTGCGTAGCCATGACTATATCCGCTCCAAGATAGAGGAGGGAAAGGCCGTTATAGCCCTGTTCAAGGAGGAATTCGCAGGTTTCTGCTACATAGAATCCTGGGAACACTCCCGCTATGTGGCCACCTCCGGCCTCATTGTGCAGCCGCAGTTCCGCGGTCACGGCCTGGCCATGGCCATCAAGAAGGCCGCCTTCCACCTGGCCCGGCAAAAATTCCCGGGGGCCAAGCTCTTTGGCCTTACCACCAGCCTTGCCGTCATGAAGATCAACAGCGAGCTGGGCTTTACGCCGGTTACCTTCACCGAACTCACTACAGACCAGGAGTTCTGGAAAGGCTGTGAAACCTGCCAGTATTTTGATGTTCTCCAGCGCAGCGGCAACAAGAACTGCCTGTGCACGGGAATGATATTCGACCCTAGCCCAAAAACAAAATGGAAAAGAAAAAAGTCGTCGTCGCTTTCTCTGGCGGCCTTGACACCTCCTATGCAGTAATGTACCTGAGCCGGGAAGGCTGGGAAGTCCATGCCGCCTGTGCCGATACCGGCGGGTTTACCCCTGCGCAGTTAAAGGCCAACGAGGAAAACGCCTACAAGCTGGGCGCCAAGGCCTTTGTCGCCCTGGACGTAAAGCAGGAATACTACTCCAAGAGCATCCGTTACATGGTATATGGCAACGTCCTGCGCAACGGGACCTACCCCATTTCCGTCTCCAGCGAGCGCATCTTCCAGGCCAT
>DGHE01000219.1:0-3266 GCA_002392525.1 Bacteroidales bacterium UBA3856
GCCGAAGCTCTTCATAGCCGATGAGACCGGCCGTGCGCTCGTTGTAGGGTGCGTGTATGGAAATGACGTCAGAGCATTCAAGAAGTTCATCCAGGGAAACGCTGGGGTAATCCTT
Source organism: Bacteroidales bacterium UBA3856 (assembly GCA_002392525.1). The sequence goes on from DGHE01000219.1 coordinate 116, forward strand.
GCAGTGTCCCGTACCGGAAGTGGAATAATAGATGACGTCCATGCCAAAGGCCTGGCCGATGGATGCGACTTTTTGGCCGATAGCACCCATGCCCACAATTCCCAGCGTTTTGCCGGCTGCCTCCGTGAAGGGGTGGTCAAAGTCCACGTGCGCGGGATTGTGGCTGTAGGCGCCGCTACTGACAAACTCCTGATAGTGGAAGGCGCGTCCGAGAAGATTAAGGATGTGCATCCAGGCCGTCTGGGCAACGGAGTCGGTGGAATAGGCAGGCACATTTCTGACAGCAACTCCCCGCGCATCACACAGCGGAACATTGATGTTATTGATGCCAGTACCAGCCTCGCAGATGAGCTTAAGCTTAGGTGCGGCATCCAGGAAGGCCTGGTCTACGATTACCTTATTGAGAAGGGCTACATCTGCATCTTTCACTCTTTCACGGGCTTCTTCTGCCGTAGAAGACGGGTAACAAATAAGTTCACCCTGCGCGGCAATTTCATCCAGGGGAACGTCTCCCACAGAAATTGAATCCAAGAAAACGATTTTCATTTCATGAAATAAAATGTTCAACATTACCCCCACCCGAAACCCCTCCCCTTGGGGGAGGGACTTAATAAAGAGACTGAGGCTTGCACAAAATTAGTATTTTTTGCGTATATTTACGCAACACTTATGGCTAATACCGCAGAAATACTAACCCGTATAGACGAAAAAGCTCCCCTCAAAATGGAGCTAGAGGCTTCTGTGAGAGATTACTGCGTACTGGCGCTGGACTTTCTCAAGGGCCGTGCCAGCTTTAGCCAGTACTTTGAATCTGCCTTGCCAGATCCTTTCACCTCGCTTAATGCAGAGGTTACCTGGAAAAAGTATGCCGGGGAACGTTACTGCATGCAGCTGTATATGCCTGCCAGCGAGCCTCTCCTTGCCGACGCCATTGCAGACCTTGCCTTTGCGCAGGCCGAGCGCCTCACGCTAAGCCAGCCTTCCAGTCCCCAGGCCGATGACCGCGAGCGCGCGATGGTTTACATCGTAGCCGTATATACCCTCTTTGCACTCACCCTCCACGGCCGCTCAGATTTTGCCAGACTTTTCCTGGAGGCATGGGAGAATTTTAACGATTTGGCCAGCGCCCGCGTAATCCGAAAGCAGTACGACAAAAGCTGGCACAGCCGCTACGATGCCCTCTATTACCCCCTGGGATGAATGATGGATTACCCGGTCATTCGTCCCTAAATAGGCACTTTCGTCCCTAAATATGCATTTTAGTCACTTTCTTTCGTCCCATATAACATTTCTTATCACGGACCAATTATACACTGTATCTTTGCACAAAACCTGAAAGAAATGATCGCAACTATTCCTGCCAGACTCCGACTGGACAACGCCGCCAACATTTATCCAGCCTCCATGTCCAAGCACTATACCAGCTTGTACCGGATGAAGGTGACTCTCACAGAGCCGGTCAACACAGATATATTACAAACCGCGCTCGTCCGCGTATCGGAGCGCATCCCCACGTTTCGCTGCACTCTTCACACGGGTACTTTCTGGTGGTATCTTGACCGCTGCCAGGCAGCACCCTGCGTACGGCCCGTCAAACCGCTCAAGCATTTTTCCTTCAAAGACCAGGACGGCCTTCTCTACCGCGTGAGCGTAGACGGACGCGCCATCCTGCTGGACGTCTTCCACGCCCTGGCCGACGGTAACGGCGCCATGTGTTTCCTCATGACGCTGGCCGGCGAGTACATCCGGCTTCGGTACGGAGTTACCATCGGCTATAATCAACTGGTATGGGATCCCAAGGACCGGCCTGCCTATGCCGAGGTCGAAGACAGCTTCAAGACAGTCTTCAGCGGCCGAAGCGGAAAGCTGGAGAAGAATGTGAACGCCTATCATATCGGCGGGCACACACTCCCCTTCCTCTCCGTGAAGGACCTTCGCGCCGTACTATCGTCCCAAAGTGTAAAAGAGGTGTGCCGGAAATTTGACTGCACGGTCACTGAGCTTCTTACGGCTGCAATGCTCTGGGCACTGCAGGAGGAACATCGGCAAGATACGTCCCGCCACAAGCGGTCGGTCCTCAAAGTATCTGTCCCCGTGAACCTCCGGCCCATCTACGGCAGCCGAACGGTTCGCAACTTTTCCTCTTACGTAAACCTTGGCGTAGACATCAAGAACGGCTACTACAGTTTTGCCCAGTTGGTTAACGCCGTTAAAATGCAGAAGGCCAACGACCTTCGCAAAGAGCAGCTGGAGCCTAAGATCGCCGCCAACGTGGAACTGGAAGAAATGCTGCTGGTGCGCCTGCTTCCGCTTAAGATCAAGCATCCCATTATCGACATCATCAATCTCCTGCACGGAGACCGGTTTTGCTCCCAGACGCTCTCCAACATCGGCCAGATCTCCCTCCCCAAGGAAATGCAGGCGTACATCACCGACGTAGACTTTATCCTGGGATGCCAGCGCGGTAACAGCGGGGCCTTCTCCTGCGTAAGTTATGGCGGCAAAATGTACATCCACATGACCCGCAAAATCGCTGAAGACCGTTTCGAAACCGCCTTCCTGCAGCAGCTCTCTGCCCTGGGCCTCACCGTCTCCACAGAGCTCAGCAACCTCGCATAGCACTTAACCTACTAATAATCAACAATATAAGAAAATCTCTTTAGGCAGAACAGCCTAAAGAGATTTTAAATACACGCTGATAATCAGCTAATTAGAGCAAGTTCGTGATTTAGGCACCCAGGCGTACTTCCAGACGCTTGCGGATTTCCTGGAGGAACTGGAGCGAAGTAAGGCCCTTGGGAGTGATGCCCTCCGAGAGGTTCACCAGGTCCTTGGTCTCGAGGCCCTCGTTCAGGGTATCGAAGCAGGCAGCCTCCAGCTGGTTGGCGTAGTTGATGAGCTCCGGCAGGTTGTCCATTTCGCCTCTCTTGCGGAAAGCACCGCTCCAGGCAAAGATGGTAGCCATGGGGTTGGTGGAAGTCTCTTCGCCCTTGAGGTACTTGTAATAGTGACGGGTGACGGTGCCGTGAGCGGCCTCGTACTCGTACTTACCGTCGGGGCTTACAAGGACGGAGGTCATCATGGCCAGGGAACCGAAGGCGGTGGAGACCATGTCGGACATCACATCGCCGTCGTAGTTCTTGCAGGCCCA
>DGHE01000219.1:3332-3763 GCA_002392525.1 Bacteroidales bacterium UBA3856
AGGCCCAGATGAAACCGCCCTCGGAGCGCATCACACGGGCGACGGCGTCGTCAATAAGGGTGTAGAAGTACTCGATGCCGGCGGCCTCGAACTGCTCCTTGTAGTCACGCTCGTAGATTTCCTCGAAGATGGCCTTGAAACGACCGTCGTACTTCTTGGAGATGGTATCCTTGGTAGCGAACCACAGGTTCTGCTTCAGGTCCAGTGCGTACTTGAAGCAGGCGTGGGCAAAGCTGCTGATGGACTTGTCGGTGTTGTGCATGCCCTCGATCACACCAGGGCCGGCGAACTCGTGGATCACTTCCTCAATGCGCTGGCCGGATACACCTTCGAACACCAGTTTGGCCACACCGGGCTCGGTGGTCTGGATTTCCACGTCGCGGTACACGTCACCGTAAGCGTGACGGGCAATGGTGATGGGCTTCTTCCAG
>DGHE01000169.1:0-455 GCA_002392525.1 Bacteroidales bacterium UBA3856
CCCAACCAGAAGGCCGCCAATACCCTGGGTATCGCTGCCGAGTCCATGGACCGTCAGGATCCCAAGTGGCAGAACGCCTACGTGACTTCCCTGGTGAAGGAAATCGTTCCCTTCATCGACAAGGAGTACCGCACGATTGCCAAGGCCGATGGTCGCGCTATCGCCGGTCTCTCCATGGGTGGTGGCCATACGACATCGGCCACTATCCTTTTCCCTGGCGTGTTCAACTACATCTGCCCGCTTAGCTGCGGTATCCGCGAGAGCGACCATCTGGATGCAGACCTCCTGGGCATCAAGAAAGCCGGCTACAAGCTCTACTGGATCGGTGTAGGTAAGGACGACACTATGGCCTACCAGGGGTCCCTCGTCCTGGACAAGCATCTCACCGGCCTGGATATGCCCCATACCCTCTATGTAAGCGAAGACGCCCATGTCTGGAAGAACTGGCGCCTGTA
>DGHE01000169.1:558-5193 GCA_002392525.1 Bacteroidales bacterium UBA3856
CCACTTTAGCACTGAGCATGGCCTTCGCGGCCATGCTTTGTGCACAAGAATACCCTTTCCAGAATACAAAGTTGTCTGAGGAAGAACGCCTGGACAACGCGGTATCTCTCATGACCATCGAGGAAAAGCTGGGCACCCTTGTGGGCCAGGGCGTTCCCCGTTTGGGTATTGCCAATCCCGGTGCCACCGAGGCCATCCACGGCATCGTGCGCGGCGGTGATGCAGACCTCCCCAACCTGGGTAACGCCGGCCAGTTTGGCGGCGGATGGCCCGGTCGGCCCGCACCCAAGTACACGAGCAGCACGGCCTTCCCGCAGGCCTACGGCATCGGCGAAACCTGGGACCGCGAAATGGCCTATATCGTAGGTGACGTCATGTCCTACGAGGCCCGCTTCTATTCCAAGGATGCCCCCTACAAGAGCCTTATCCTGTGGGCTCCCAATGCCGACCTTGCCCGTGATCCCCGCTGGGGCCGCACCGAAGAGAGCTTCGGCGAGGATCCCTATCTCGTCGGCGAGCTGGTAGCGGCCGAGGTGAAGGGTATTCAGGGGAGCGATCCCCGCTACTGGAGAGGTGCTGCCCTCATGAAGCATTTCCTGGCTAATTCCAACGAAGACAACCGCTACAAGACCGACTCCCGCTTTGACGAGAAGCTCTTCCGCGAATACTACAGCTACGGCTTCTGGAAGGGCGCAAGGGCTGGTGCCATGTCCCTCATGACGGCCTATAACGCCTACAACGGCGTGCCCTGCATTGCTAATTCCTTCATCAAAGAGATTTTGATTGACGAATGGGGAATGAAGGGTACTATTGTGGACGATGCCGGTGCGCTGCCCTTCCTGTACATGCCTCAGATGCACGGCTATGCCAAGGATGTGAACGAGGCCATTCAGATGGCTCTGGACGCCGGCCTGTCGCGCTTCATCGACTCCCGCTTCGAGCAGGTGAAGGCCGCCTGGGATGCCGGTTTCCTTTCTGAGGCTACCGTGAACGAGCGCACCAAGGCCAACCTGCGCACCATGCTCAAACTGGGCCTGATGGATGCGGAGTGCCCTTACGACCAGCAGTCCTTCGGCTCGGACGAAGACCTTCCCTGGGAGCGCCAGGAATTCAAGGACAAGGCCCGCCTGGTAACGCAGAAGTCCATTGTGCTCCTGAAGAACGAGAAAAACATCCTTCCTATTGATATTCAGAAAGTGAAAAAGATTGCGGTCTTTGGAAACCGCGCCGAGAAAGTGCTCAAGGACTGGTACGGCGCCAAGCCCAGTTACCGCGTGAGCCCGCTGGAGGGCATCCAGGCCAAGGTGGCCGGCACCGACGTAGAGGTGAAGTTCCAGCGCTGGGACTCCGACGGCAGCGCGCAGGAGCTGGCCAGGTGGGCCGATGTGTGTATCGTCTGCGTGGGTAACCACCCCGGCACCAGCCCTGACTGGGACAGCCAGAGCGTCCAGAGCCCCTGGGCCTACGGCACCGTGGCCGGCGACGGCCGCGAAGCCCTGGACCGCCGCAGCCTGCAGCTGGAGACCGAAGACCTGATCAAGGTGGTCTGGCAGGCCAACCACAATACCGTGGTGACCCTTATCTCCAGCTTCCCCTTTGCCATCAACTGGACCGCGAAGAACGTGCCCGGCATCGTGCACCTGACGCAGTGCAGCCAGGAACTGGGCAATGCCCTGGCCGATGTCCTCTTCGGAGACTATAACCCTGCCGGACGCCTTACCCAGACGTGGGTGAGCGACATCCTGGATCTGCCCAACATGCTGGACTACGACATCCGTCATGGCCGCACGTATATGTATGCCAAGGCCAAGCCCATCTACCCGTTCGGCTATGGCCTCAGCTATACGCGTTTCAAGTATTCTCGTATGAAAGTAAAGAAGGACGGCGACAACTATGTGGTGTCCTTCCGGCTCAAGAATACCGGCAAGCGTGACGGTGAGGAGGTTGTGCAGCTCTATGCCAAGTTCCGGGGAGACGACGCCTCCAAGCGCCTGCGTGGCTTCGAGCGCGTGGCTGTGAAGGCAGGGGAGACCGTGGAGGTAAAGCTGGCAGTTCCGGCCGATGACCTCAAACTCTGGGATACGGAGAAGCATGCGTGGGCTTTCAGCGGCAAGCGTGTGAAGCTGCTGGTGGGCGCCTCCTCGGCCGATATCCGTCTTTCAAAACGGGTCCGCTTCTGAAGAGGCCTTGCACAAATAGAAAACTATTTGAACATACGAGAATGTGTAGCCCGGTTATTCTGGTTACATTTGCTGCGGACAAAACAATAGCCATTTACTAACTATTTTTTATCACTATTTATGAAAACCAATTCTTTTTTCAGACGGTTTGCATCGTTGTGCATGGGAGTTATCCTGAGCGCATCCATGCTTTCTGCTCAGAACAAGGTTGTCAAGGGCGTCGTCCTTGATGAAACCGACCAGGGCGTCATCGGCGCCGCGGTCATGATTAAAGGAACTGCCAATGGTGTTGCTACCGACATCGACGGTAATTTCTCCCTTACATGTTCCCCTAAGGATATCCTGGAGGTATCCAGCGTGGGCTACAAGACGGTAGAAGTTGCCGTTGGAAACCAGTCCGAACTCAAGATTCATCTGGAGCTGGACAACCAGATCCTGGACGACGTCGTAGTTATCGGTTACGGTACCACCCGTGCCAAGAACTTCACCGGTTCCGTAGATGTTATGAAGACCAGCGGTGACGCGCCTGTCGCCAACCTGGGCCTGAATAACCTGGCCGACATGATGCGCGGCCGCCTGTCCGGTGTAATCATGGGTGCAGAGTCGGCCACCGTGGGCGGTAACGCCAGCATTCGCGTGCGCGGCCGCCGCTCCATCAACTCTACCAGCAGCGCTCCGCTCCTGGTGGTGAACGGTGTCATCTTCACCGGTAACCTGGAAGACCTGGACCAGAACTCCATCGAGTCCATCAGCGTCCTCAAGGATGCTACCTCCCTGGCTGCTTACGGTTCCAAGGCCGCCAACGGTGTTATCATGATTACCTTAAAGAAGGGTGAGGAAGGAAAGCCCGTGATCAACTTCACTACTTCCCACCAGTTCTCTACCCGTTCCTATCGTCAGCGTTTCCTTTCTCCGGAGAACTACATCAAGTTCGTCAACGCCCGCAAGGGTTCCGACGACCTCACCAACACTTCCTGGATGTCCTTCCTGGAGAAGGCCAACTACGAAGCCGGAAAGACCACCGACTGGTTTGACCTGAGCACGCGCGTAGGTTACACCCAGAACTACAACCTGAGCTTCAGCGGCCGCACCCAGAACTCCAATTACTATGTGGCGCTGGGCCGCTCGGACCAGAAGGGTATGACCAAGGGCAACGCTTTCACGCGTAACAACATCTCCCTCAACCTGAGCTCCAAGATTACCAAGAGCATCGAAGTGGGTGCCAACATGGCTTTCACCAATTCCTTCGATGATTCCGTGGCTGCCAATATTTCCTATAAGAACTCTCCCTACATGGAGCCGTACCTGCCCGACGGCAAGACGCTCCGTTATTATGTAGAAGGTGTGAACGCTTCTTCCGTGAACCCGCTGTGGACCGTGGGCCGCGAGAAGGACAACCGCCGTTTCAACCTCAACATCGGCGGTTTCGTGAGCATCAACATCCCCTGGGTGAAGGGTCTCAACTTCAAGATGAACGCTTCCTACACCAAGGTGCAGTCCAAGAACTACAGCTTCACCCATGAGAACAACACCGTAGCCCTGCTCTCAAACGATATCGAAGGCAAGGGACAGACGGCCGAATACTACAATCTGGCCAACGCCAGCGGTTCCATCGACAGCTCCGCCAGCGAGAACTGGGTGATGGATGCCATCCTCTCCTACACCCGCAGCTTCGGGCAGCACTACGTAAACGCCTCCCTGGTGTACACCCGTGACAGCGCCGAGTCTACCAGCGAAAGCGTGGGCGGAAAGGGCTTCACCGAGGCCGGTAATACTCTCACCGGCTGGTATGGCCTGGGTAATGCCGATGTCAAGACGGTGAACAACCCTACCTACAGCCTGCACACCGACGTAGGTTATCTGGTTCGCGCCATCTATTCTTATAAGGATACCTACCACTTCAACGCTTCCCTGCGCCGTGACGGTTCCTCCGTGTTCGGTGCCGAGAACAAGTGGGGTAACTTCCCTGCAGTCGGTGCTGCCTGGACCATGACCAATGAAGATTTCATGAAGAAGGTCAGCTGGCTGGACTTCCTCAAACTGAAACTCTCCTGGGGTAAGAACGGTGCCCAGACGCTGGCTCCTTACGGTACCCTTTCCACCATCGCAGTGGCCAAGGGCGGCCAAATCCCCAACTACTATGGCGGTACCACCCACTGGGGCCAGAAACTGGCTACCCTCGGTAACCCCACGCTGGCCTGGCAGACCACCACTTCCTGGAACGGAGGCTTCGAGGCTGACTTCCTCAAGGGACGTCTCCATGTGGACGTGAACGCATACTTCTCCAAGACCACCGACCAGATCTTCGACCGCAACATCCCCGTGATGACCGCCGGTATCACCACCCAGAAGGCTACCATGGGCCGCGTGGACAACAAGGGTATCGAGATTAACTTCAATACCGTTCCCGTCAAGACGAAGAGCGTTACTTGGAACTCCGACTTCGTGTTCACCC
>DGHE01000080.1 GCA_002392525.1 Bacteroidales bacterium UBA3856
AGGACATCGGCACATACTATGGGACCGGGGCGGGAGCGCTGTGCTTTTACGAGAACAGCATAGACCTGCAGGTTGCAGCCGGAAGCGCCGTAGGAGAGCCCGTACAGGCCATGCAGTCCTACCCGGAGACGCCCTGGATGCACAACACCAACCTTGGCACGACAGGTCCGGAAGGCACCGGCAACAGCCTCTACCTCTATACCACGGACCTTGCCCCCTATGCCGAACTCCGCGGCACCTTCGCCCTTGACCGCGCCCCAAAAACGGAGCACTTCGCCAACAAGTTCGGCGCCCTCACCTGCGCCTGGTACTTCTGCAACTATCTGAAAAACATCGGCATAACCGTAACTGGCGGGGCTGCCGACATCGACCGCGGCGGCTACATCCGCACGGAGGAGTTCGCCCCCCGGGAAAAGGCCGGAGAGCCCGAAATCATCGGCGCGGGACAGTCAGAGCGGCTTGGCGAAATTGCCCGCCAGACCAACCTCGACAGCGACAATTTCTTTGCCGAGGCCATCTTCCGCACCATGGGCGAAGAAGCCACCGGCTATGCGGTCTACGACAGCGCGAGGGTGGCGGAAAAATCGGCCCTGAAAGACCTAGGACTCAACCCGGAAGTCATTACCGTCATGGACGGCAGCGGCCTCTCCAGAAGGAACGCCGTCAGCGCCCGCTTCTTTGCCGATTTCCTTGCCGCAATGGCCTCCAGCCCCGCTTTCGACTCCTTCCTGAGCTCCATCCCCACCCCCGGCGAAGGCACCCTCGAAACCCTCCTCAAGGGCAAGCCGGCCGCCTCCCGCTACCGTCTCAAGAGCGGCTCCATGGAGGGCGTCCTCTGCTACAGCGGCTACCTTCTTGACGGCAGCGGCACGCCTGTTGCAACAGTAAGTGTCCTCGTAAACGGTGCCACCGCATCCACTTCAAGGGTAAGAAAAGCCCTGGAGACGTTACTGAGCACGATAGCGGAAGAGATTCCGGAATAATTTACTATATTTGTAGGATTTATGAAAAGATGGCTTCTAATAGTGCTGATTGCCCTTGCCGGGGTATCTTGCAAGATGGTTCGCGAACTGTCCGACACCGGCGCCGTACTTGCCCACGGAGAAGTCATCGCCCGTGTGGGAAAACACCGCCTGCACCGTTCTGAGCTGGAGAAGTTCATCCCCTCCGGCGTCTCCCCCGAAGACAGCACCGGCCTCGCCCAGCGCTACATCAAGGCCTGGGCCGAAGAGCTCATCATGCTGGACATGGCCGAAAAGCAGCTCTCCGTCAAGGAGAAAGACCTCACCGAAGAGCTGGAGCAGTACCGCCGCTCCCTCCTCACGTACCGCTACCAGCAGAAATACATCAACCAGCGCCTTGACACCCTCGTCACCGACGACGAAATAGAAGCCTACTACAAGGCCAACCCGGACAAGTTCAAGCTGGACCGCCCTGTCATCAAATCCCGCTACCTTGTCATCCCTGCCGATTCCCGCAGCCTCAAGACCCTCCGGAAAAAAATCGCCTCTGAAGAAGGCGCCGTAGACCTCATGACTGCCGACAGCCTCTCCCTCACCGCCGCCATCAAATATGGCGACGCCTCCGACACCTGGATGGACGCCATCACCCTGGCGCAGGAAATCGGCACAGACTACATGACCCTCCTTGGCTCCATCAAGAACAGCTTTGCCGAGGTTGAAGACGACAGCGGAATCCTTCACCTTGCCTACATAGTTGAAATGGTCCCGGCGGGGAAGACTGCCCCCCTGGAATACTGCTCCGAACGCATCAAAGACATAATCCTGAGCTCCAGGAAACACGCCCTGGAAGCATCCCTGGAAAGCGAACTCCTCGAAGATGCCGTGAAGAGCAATAAATTTGTAACCTACTGATATGAAGCGTATCCTTAGCATAACGGCAGCCCTGCTTGCTGCAAGCGTCACCCTGAGCGCCCAGAAGTACAACGGCATCATCGACAAGACCGTCGCCACCGTAGGCGGAGAAACCATCCTCCTTTCAGACCTGGAATCAGAGGTCCAGCAGCGCCGCGCATACGGCATGGGCTCGGACCGCGACGCCCGCTGCGAAGTGCTCGAAGCCATGATGGAATCCAAGATCTTCCTCATGCAGGCCCGCATTGACTCCCTCACCGTAAATTCAGACATGGTGGAAGGCAACATGGCTCAGCGAATCGACTGGTTCCGCACCCAGCTGGGCGGCGACGAGGAAATGGAAAAATACTTTGGCAAGCCCCTCTACAAGCTCCGCCAGGAGTGGAAGAAAGCACTTGAGGAGCAGAGCCTTACCGAACAGGAACGCTTCCAGGTTGCCGACAAGATTCCCGAGGTCACACCCTACGACGTAAAGACCTACATGGACACCACCGCCAAGGAAGACCTCCCCGTGGTTCCCCAGAAGTATCAGCTGAGCCAGATCTGCATCTACCCCGACCGCGAAGCCGCCGCAGTTGCCGTGAAGGAGAAACTCCTCTCCCTGCGTGAGAGAATCATGAACGGAGAACGCTTCGCCACCCTGGCCCGCATCTACTCCGAAGATCCCGGCAGCGCCCGCCGCGGCGGAGAGCTTGGCATGGCCTCCAAGTCCATCTTCTGGCCCGCCTTCTCCGATGCTGCCATGGCCCTGAGGCCCGGTGTCATCTCCCAGATAGTCGAAACCCCCGACGGCTTCCACATCATCGAGGTCCTGGAGAAGAAAGGCGACATGTTCAATGCCCGCCACATCCTCCTCAAACCCCAGTACACTGCCGATGACCGCGAAAAGGCCTTCTCCCGCCTGGACAGCCTCAAGACCAAGATCCAGGAGAAGGAAATCACCTTCGAAATGGCCGCCCGCTTCTTCTCTGAAGACCCTGCAAGCCGCACCAACGGCGGCCAGATGGCAGACCCCGCAACCGGCAGCTCCTACTTCGACATCGACCAGATGAAACCTGCCGACTATGCCGCCATCAAGGACCTGAAGGAAGGCGAAATCTCCGAGCCCGTCGAATCCCTTGACAACGAAGGCTACCAGCAGGGCCGCAGCGGAAACCTCGTCTACAAGATCATCCGCGTAGACAAAATCATCCCGGCACACACCGCCACGTTCGAGAAGGACTACACCCAGATTCTGGACAAGGTCACCAACGCCAAGCAGATCGAGGCCATCGACGCTTTCCTCGAGGACAAGATCAAGGAAACATACATAGTCATCGACCCCATGTTCAGGGAATGCGAATTCTCCCGCGATGCATGGAACAAGCGTAAGTAACCGTTGCGGAAGGCCCTTCATATCCTTCTGTTTCTCCTGGTTCTCACCCTCCCCCTGAGGGCCCAGGATGCAGACCGTGTACGCCTTGTGAGCGCCAAGAGCGCCCAGCTAATAGACCAAAACGGCCAGAGTTACCGAAAGGTTGTGGGCCCCGCCCGTTTCTTCCACAACAACACCTGGCTTCTCTGCGACACGGCCCTCTGGAACGTCAACACCAACATCATCGACGCCGTGGGCCATGTGCGCATCATTCAGGACCGCACCAAACTCACCAGCGCAACGCTCCAGTACGTGGTTGACGACAACATGGCCAAGTTCCGCGGAGACCTGGTCCAGCTGGAAGATGACGACAGGAACACCCTCCGAACCCGCTACCTT
>DGHE01000078.1:0-1248 GCA_002392525.1 Bacteroidales bacterium UBA3856
ACGACAACGGGAAAGTCATCGGCTATGAGTACAAGCATGTGCGCACCACCTACAGCTTCAAGTCGGTGCGAAAGACCATCTTCGAAAAAACCGACACAGGTACCTATCAGGAACGCATTGTGAAATACCTCCTCCAGATTGGCGTGCCGCAGAAGGATATCGACGACCTCCGCAGCATCATGCTCAAATAATTCGTATCTTTGCAGCGTGAAAAGGATGCTGCTTATCGTTAACCCGCATTCGGGAGGAAAAAGAAAACGCGAGTGGCTGAAGGTTCTTCATACGTTCCTTCAGCCCTCTTATTCTGTTGCATACACGGAGCGCCCCGGCCATGCGACGGAGCTGGCCCGGAAGGCCGATGCCGACGTCGTGGTGGCTATGGGAGGAGACGGCACCGTGAACGAAGTGGCCCGCGGGCTCATGGGTACCGGCAAGGCACTGGGCATCATCCCCTGCGGAAGCGGCAACGGCCTGGCCCTGCATCTGGGCATACCGCCCCTGCCCATTCAGGTAATCAACACCCTCAACAGCGGCGTCATCACGCACATGGACTGCGGCACGGTGAACGGCAAGCCCTTTTTTTGCACGGCAGGTATGGGCTTGGATGCCGACGTAGCCTGGCGCTTCGCCGCCTCTACCCGCCGCGGGCTCATCACCTACATTGTGCTGGCCTGGCAGCTCTGGAAGCACTTCCGCCCCCAACAGTACACCATAGACATTGACGGAACCGTCATTACAACACCGGCCGTGCTCGTAACGGTCGGGAACGCCAACCAGTGGGGGAACCAGGCCCGCATCGCAGACCTTGCCTCGGTACAGGACGGGCTCCTGAACCTGGTGATCGTAAAACCGTTCCGCACCCGCGAGATTCCCGTTCTGGCCGCCAAACTCATGGACGGGCGCGCCCATACCAGCCACCACGTCCAGACCCTCACGGGGCGCCACATTTCCATCGACCGCGAGAAGCCCGGCCCCATCCACTATGACGGAGACCCCATTGAGGCCGGAACGCACATTGAAATGGAAATCGTTCCCGGGGCGCTCAAAGTCCTGGTTCCCAAACACCACAACATCTAAACTTGGCATTTTTGCCGTTTTTGCTAAGTTTTGGGGAAAGGCCGATGGCAAAACTTGGCATTTTTGGCAAAAATGCAACGTTTCGGACGAGGCACAAACCGGGCTGGCATCATTTATGCGAAAAAAGGCGTAATTTTGCAGTTATGAAACGTCTCATTCCCATTTTGGCGG
>DGHE01000078.1:1321-4436 GCA_002392525.1 Bacteroidales bacterium UBA3856
GCCCTTTCGGTGCAGGCACAGTCCACTTTGCAGCAATACATCAGTCAGGCGGCCGGCGAAGGCGCCCTTGCGGGCACGCCGGTGAGCATCATGGTGCGGGACATGACCGGAAACGTGATGGCATCCCATAGCCCCGACACGCGGCTTACGCCCGCTTCCAACACCAAACTGATCACGACGGGCTGCGCCCTGCACGCCTTTGGACCAGATTACCGTTTCAAGACCGGCCTGGGCTACTCCGGCTGCATTGAAAACGGGACGCTGGAAGGGGACCTCTACATTGTGGGCGGGGGAGATCCCACCATCGGCTCGGCCGACTCCGTTGCCTACAGGCCCGAAGCCCTGTTCTGGAAGTGGAAGACCCTCCTCCGGCAGGCCGGCATCGAGCGCATCCACGGGCGCATCATTGGCGACGGAAGTGCCTACGAAGGGCACCTGGAGCATGCCTCCTGGAACTACGACGACGTGGGCACCTACTATGCCGCCGGCTCCAACGCCCTGTGCTTCTATGAAAACGCCATCGACTACGACGTAGCGGCCGGTCCCGAGGCCGGAAGCCCCGTCCAGTTCACGCAAGTCTACCCCGAGACGCCCTGGATGAACACGCTCAACTACGGCGTCACCGGCTCCCGGGGAACGGGCAACAGCCTGTACCTGTACACCACGGACCTGGCGCCCTATGCCCAGCTCAGAGGCACTTTCGCCCTGGGCCGCCGTCCCAAGACCGAACATTTCGCCAACAAATACGGAGACCTTACCTGCGCCTACTATTTCTGGAAAAACCTGAAGGAAACCGGGTGGGAAGTAACCGGCGGCTACGCCCGCGTAAACCGCAGCGGCCATATTTCCGGGGCAGACGAATCCCGTGAAGAGCCTGCCGCAAAACCCGTACTGATGGGCTCCACGGAGTCTCCTAAAATCAGTGACATTGCCCGGCTCACCAACTGGCGCAGCGACAACTTCTACGCAGAATCCTTCCTGCGCGCCATGGGAGAAGCCGCCACCCGCAGTGCCTGCTATGACAGCTGCCGGGTAGCCATCTACGACGTCCTGGAAGACCTGGGCCTGTCTACCGGCAGCATCCAGCTGGCCGACGGAAGCGGGCTTTCACGCAACAACTACATATCGGCCCGCTGGATGACCGACTATCTCCTGGCCATGCGGAAGAGCCCCGCCTTCGGTGCCTTCCTCTCCTCCCTTCCCGCGCCCGGAGAAGGAACCCTCAGCGTGGCCAGGCTGTCCCGGAAGGGAGAGCGCGTGCGCATGAAAAGCGGCAGCATGGACGGCGTACTGTGCTACTCCGGCTACATCCTCGGGCCGGACGGAGCCCCGCGCTACTGCTTTTCCCTCCTCACCAACAACGCCATAGCGCCCGTGGGCGAAGTACGAACCGCCCTCATGGGTATTGTTGAATTTTTGCTATCTTTGTAAGTTCTATGAAGAAAGTTATCTGCATACTGATGCTGGCCTCTATGGCGCTCTCCTGCAAGGTGACACGTCAGTTCCAGGACGCTGCCGCCGAACTGTTTCGCGGAGAGGTGGTGGCCAAGGTAGGCAACCATAAGCTGTACCGCAGCCAGCTGCAGGATTACATCCCTGCCGGGGTGAGCGCCGAGGACAGCGCCAGCCTGGCCCGCCAGTGGATCAACGCCTGGGCCGAGGACCTTCTCATGCTGGACATGGCCGAGGAACAGCTCTCCGATGCCGACAAGGACGTAAACAAGGAGCTCGAAGAGTACCGCCGCACGCTGCTCAAATACCGCTACGTACAACTCTACATCAACCAGCGCCTGGACACCCTCATCACCGACGAGGAAGTGGAGCAGTACTACCTGGCCAACCCCGACCGCTTCCGTCTGGAGCGTCCCCTCATCAAAGCCCGTTACATGGTAATCCCGGCCGAGGCCCGCAGCCTGAATACGCTCATGAAAAAGATGTCTTCCGAGGACGAAATAGAGGTGATGGAGGCCGACAGCCTGGGCGCCTACGCAGCCATCAAGTATGCCAATGCCGCCGATACCTGGATGGACGCCATTACCCTGGCCCAGGAGATGGGAACCGACTACCGGAGCCTGCTCTCCTCCATCAAGAACCATTTTGCCCAGATTGAAGACGTGGGCGGCAGCATCCTCCGCATCGCCTATATCGCAGACATGGTGCCCGAGGGAAAGCCCGCCCCGCTGGAATACGTGAACGAGCGCATCCGCGACATCATCCTGAGCAGCCGCCGGCACAAACTGGAGACGGAGTTGGAGCAGAATTTGCTGGAAGACGCCAGCCGCAACCAAAAATTTGTAATTTACTAGTCTATGAAGCATATCATCCTTACCGCTGCAGCCCTTCTGACTTGCCTGGGCCTGAACGCCCAGAAATACAAAAACGGCGTCGCCGACAAAACGGTAGCCACTCTGGGCGGAGAAACCATCCTTATCTCCGACCTGGAGAGCGAAGTGCAGCAGATGCGCATGAACGGAGCCTCCAGCGACCGCGACATCCGCTGCGAACTCTTGGAAAACATGATGGAAGCCAAACTGTTCCTGATGCAGGCCCGCGTAGACTCCCTCACCGTAAACACCGAGATGGTCCAGAGCAACCTCACCCAGCGCGTGGACTGGTTCCGCACCCAGCTGGGAGGAGACGAAGAAGTGGAGAAATACTTTGGGAAACCCTTGTACAAGCTGCGTCAAGAGTGGCAGAAGGTGCTGGAAGAGCAGAGCCTCACCGAGCAGGAACGCTATGAGATTGCTTCCAAGATTGCCGAGGTAACCCCCTACGACGTCCAGAAGTACATTGAGAATACAGAGCCAGAAGACCTCCCCATGGTCCCCGTCAAATACCAGCTGAGCCAGATTTGCATATACCCGGACCGCGGGGCGGCCGCCCTGGCCGTGAAGGAAAAACTCCTGAGCCTTCGCGAACGCATCATGAACGGCGAGAAGTTCGCCACCCTGGCCCGTATCTACTCCGAGGACCCCGGCAGCGCCCGCCGCGGCGGTGAACTGGGCATGGCCTCCAAGTCCATCTTCTGGCCGGCTTTCTCCGACGCCGCCATGGCCCTGAGACCCGGCACCATTTCCCAGATTGTAGAAACCCCAGACGGTTTCCACATCATCGA
>DGHE01000067.1 GCA_002392525.1 Bacteroidales bacterium UBA3856
GTGGTTGCCGGCGCAGGAAACGGCCGCCTTGAAGAAGTCATTGTACTGGAGGATGGCCGCGGTGCTCATGAAGCCGCCACCGGAGTGGCCGTGAATGCCCACACGGTTCAGATCAATCCACTTGTGGCGGGCGCCCAGCTGCTGGATGGCATATTTCTGGTCCTCCAGGCCGTAGTCCCTGAGATTGCCGTAACCATAGTTATGGTACCACTTGGACCGGTTGGGATGGCCGCCGCGGTTGCCCACGGTAATCACAATCATGCCCAGCTGGGCCAGGCGGTCGGTGCGGAGGTTGAAGCGCCAGGAAACCTCGTTGGCTTCTACCTGCGGGCCGGGATATACGTAGTCGGCAATGGCGTACACCTTGGTGGAGTCAAAGTCGAAGGGCTTGTGCAGCTCTCCCCAGAGATCCGTGATGCCATCGGCCGCCTTTACCTTGAAGCGCTCGGGGAACTTGTATCCGGCCGCGAAGAGGCGGGAGAAATCGGCCTCCTCCAGCTGCGTGCGTTTGCCGTTCAACGTATTCACCAGCATTACGGCCGGCTTGTAGTCCACGCGCGAATAGTTGGCCACAATATATTTTCCGCTGAAGGAAGCGGTGGCCAGCACGTCCATGTCGTCCATATCCAGCTGCACCATGGGGCCGCCGGAAAGCGGAACACGGTAATTGTGCATCTGGTAAGGATTCTCGCCGGCATTCACGCCGCAGGCGCTTACCACCAGGTACGTGGGCGTTACACCCAGCACATCCTCCACATGGAAGGAACCCTCCGTGAGGTTCTTCTTCACTTTGCCGTCGGCCCCGTACAGATAAAGGTTGGCCCAGCCGTTGCGTTCGCTCCACCACACGAAGTCTCCGCCGGGGAGGAACTTGGGCGAACGGGTCTCTACATAACTGTTGAGGCGCTCTGCCACCACGGTGCGGGTGCTGTCGGCGGCAAGGTCCACGCGGCAAAGGTCCGTGCGCTTGAGGTCACGGCTGCGGCGGATGAGCCAGAAGGAGTCGTTCGTGCCCATCCAGGTAGCGGACGGGTAGTCTTTATAGGCATCGGCCGATGTGAGGTCTGCGGGGAGAATCTCTCCATCCTGGTCCTTGAAGGCGTTCCAGGCATATTTTTTCACGTTGCCTTCCAGGTCCAGCACCACGAGCTCTCCCTTGGGACCGGGCTCTCCGGGCATCTGGTAGTGGTAGGTTTCCAGTTCCGGACGGGGCTTGGCTACCGAGTTAATCACCCAGAACTCCTTCACGGGGCTCATGTCCCAGCGCACCAGGGCAAAGTGCTTTCCGTCCGGAGCCCAGCTGATGTACGGCATGTGGCGGGCGGTGGAATCGGTTTCGGTGTCTCCGTGGTAATTCTCTCCCTGCCAGGAGAAAAGGGCCGTGCCGTCCGTGGTGAGGGCGCGCTCCACCAGGGTGCTGTCCTTGGCGTCCTTGGCCGCCTTGCGGAGGTTCTCCCTGTCCATCACCCACAGGTTGTGGTTCTTAAGATATACGCCGATGCTGCCGTCCGGCGACACGTTGGCCCATGAAGGATACGCATCCTCGTGCTCGTCGTTGTCGTAGGTGAGCTTGCCGGAGGCAATGTCGTAGTAGAAACGGTATTCCAGGAACTTGCCGGTAGTGTTGCCGGCGCTGTCCCGTTTCTCGGTTTTGGACGTCATGTCCCACTGGAAATACTTGTCATCCTTGAGCTCCAGCCTGAGGGGGAGATGCTGGGCATCGTACGGGTCTCGGGTGATTTCGCTGATCTCGCGGGCGAGTTTGGCCATGTCAAAGACGGGCGTTTTGCTGCCGGTAGCGGGGTCCACAATATAATACTGCGTTCCCTCTGCGGTTTTCCAGCTGTACCAGAACTTGTCCGAGTGCTCGAACCAGTTGGGACGGATGCGTGTAGAGTACACCATCTGGTTTACCTTCTTGGCAGTAAATGCTTCTGCCTGGGCATAATTGGCCTTTGTAACTTTTACGGGAGCCGTTTGGGCAGCGGCATTCAGAGAGGCCATGAGGGCCAGTACGAAAAGGGTTTTTCTCATAAAAAGGGTTCGTTTATAAGCCAAAGATACGAAAAAAACCGTATATTCGCATCCTTATGAAAACAGCACATATCTTAACACTATGGGGAACACTGGCGCTGGCCGTCACTGCTGCGGCACAGCCCGCCGGAAGAAAATTGTGGAACGAAGACTGGACCTTCACCAAAGACGGCGTCACGCGCGGAGTGGATCTCCCGCACGACTGGGGCGTAGAGCAGCCCTTTCTCCAGGAAAACCCCGGAGAAACGGGCAAACTGGCCTGGTGGGGGAAAGCCACCTACACCAAACTCCTCAAACTCACCGCTAAAGACCTTCAGAAAGACCTCCGCCTGGAGGTAGACGGTGCCTTCTCCAACGCCGTTGTTTACGTAAACGGCCAGGAAGCCGGCGGCTGGCCCTACGGCTACGCCTCCTGGAAAGTGGAGCTGAACCCGTACGTACAGGCGGGCAACAACATCATAGAAATAACCCTGGACAACAAGCCCGAGAGCTCCCGCTGGTACCCCGGCGGCGGCCTCTACCGCAACGTCTGGCTCACCGCCACCGAAAAGACGGCCGTGGCCCATTGGGGCAGTTACATCACCACCCAGGTCATCGGCACCGCCGCCCGCGTCACCCAGCGCCTGCAGCTGAGGACCGAGTACCTCCAGACCGTGGGCGTGGTCACGCGCATCCTTTACAAGGAAGGCGGCAGGGAAGTCCTCGTGGCCGAAACCCGCACCGAAGACAGCGTTTACGACGGCAAGGAAATCGTCCAGACCTTCGACCTCCCGGACGTGCGCCTCTGGAGCCCGGAAAAACCGCAGATGTACGTGGCCCGCACCGTGGTGGAGGGGGCCGATGGTACCCGCGACACCTATGAAACCCCCTTCGGGGTCCGTAGCGCCGAGTTCCGCCCCGACGGATTCTACCTTAACGGCACCAAGACCTTCCTGAAAGGCGTGTGCCTGCATCACGACGCCGGCATCCTGGGCGCTGCCTGGAGCGACGACGCCTGGACGCGCCGCCTCAAGATGTTGAAGAAAATGGGCTGCAACGCCATCCGCTGCAGCCACAACCCGCCCGCTCCCGAGTTCCTGGACCTTTGCGACCGCATGGGCTTCCTGGTCATGGACGAACTCACCGACACCTGGACCTGGCCCAAGAAGGAAAACGGCTACGCTACCCTCTTTGCCGACTGGGCGGAGAAAGACCTCGTGGCTCTCATTCACCGGGACCGCAACCACCCGTCGGTCATTCTCTGGAGCATCGGAAACGAGTGCGGCGAGCAAGGGGACAGCACCCGCTGGCACATCCCCCAGATGCTCACCGACATCTGTCACCGCGAAGACCCCACCCGTCCCACCACGGCCGGCAACGACAACCCCTGGGCCGCCTTCCAGCCCTACGCCGCCACCCTGGACGTATACGGCTTCAACTACAAGCCCCACCTTTATCAGGAATTCGTGGACAAGCACCCCGGCCAGCCCGTCCTGGGCAGCGAAACCGCTTCCTGCATCTCCACGCGCGGGTACTACCGCTTCCCCGTGGAGCAGGACAAGTCCAAGGGCTGGGTTATGAAAAAGCCCTTCCAGGTAAGTTCCTATGACCTCTATGCCCCCGCCTGGGCCTCCAGCCCGGACTACGAGTGGGCCTTCGAAGACAAAGTGCCCGAGGTCGCCGGAGAATTTGTCTGGACCGGTTACGACTACCTGGGAGAGCCCACGCCCTTCAACCTGGACCCTTCCGTCCTTACCAACTTCCACACGGAGGAAGAGAAGGAAGCCTACAAGAAGATGGTCGCCGGCTGGGGACAGACCGTCAGCGACGTCCCGCTCCCGTCCCGCAGCTCCTACTTCGGCATCATCGACCTCGCCGGCTTCCCCAAGGACCGCTACTGGCTCTATCAGAGCCGATGGGCGCCCGAGGTACCATCGGCCCATATCCTTCCGCACTGGACCTGGCCCGGCAGGGAAGGGAAGGTGACCCCCGTACACGTGTATTCGTCGGCCGACGAGGCGGAACTCTTTGTGAACGGCGTGTCGCAGGGGAGGAAGAAGAAAGACGGCTACCGCTTTGTTTGGGCCGATGTCCGTTACAAGCCCGGTACGGTAGAGGTTGTTACCTATAAGAAGGGAAAGGTTTGGGCCCGGGAAAAGGTGAAAACGGCCGGGCCGGCCTACAAACTGGCGGCATCCATCGACTATGCCGGCAAGGAACTCACCTATATCACGGTAGATATCCTGGACCGCAGCGGCACCCTGGTACCGGACGCCTCCCATGTGCTGTCCTTCAGCGTCGAGGGACCTGCCAGCCTCGTGGGTACCGACGCCGGAGACCCCACCTCCCACGTGCCATTCTATAGTCCGGACATCCCGGCATTCCACGGAAAGGCGTCGGCCATCGTAAAACGCACCGGATCAGGCCCCGTTACGGTCACTGTGAAGGGAAAAGGATTCCGGAAAGCGGTTATTACCTTGTGAATAACTTTGTTAATTAAAATATTTTGCTTAACTTTGCAGCCCATTTTGCGGATACATAAGACCCGTGAAATGGGTTGTAACTTTAATTTATTTATTAACAAACATTTATGCCTACAATTCAACAACTTGTCCGTAAAGGACGCGAGGCACTCGAAGTGAAGAGTAAGTCTCGTGCGTTGGATGCATGCCCTCAGAAGCGTGGCGTATGTCTGCGTGTTTACACCACTACGCCTAAGAAGCCGAACTCCGCTATGCGTAAAGTAGCCCGTGTTCGTCTTTCCAACG
>DGHE01000151.1:0-2775 GCA_002392525.1 Bacteroidales bacterium UBA3856
GACAAGTGCTACGAAGAGGCCATCAACGCCCTCACTGCGAAAGACCTTAAGGCTCTGGCCGCTGAGCTCATCGCCCAGGGCAACTTCATGGAAATTGTCATGAAACCTGCCGCAACGGCAGAAGCCGAATAAATCTACTTGATTTCGCCGGCCACAAACAGATTCACAAGCGGCCGCAGCGGAGAATTGGTGGTGAGACTGATCATAATGACAGTCTCACCTTTTTTTAATTTCGCGGGATCCAGCACAAAGCGAAGGGTCCCTTTCCCCCCGGGTGCCACGTCGTTCATTTCCAGGAGTTCCAGGGCAGGGTCCTCGGCATCGGCCTGGAAAAAGTGGAGGGCCGATTTCCCCCGGTTCGTGAGGGAGAAGCGCACCTCCACGGGACGGCCGTCGCGGACGACGCCCACGTTGAAGGTACTCTGGTCGAAGTACGGGAGGGCGCCCTTTGCCCGCGCGTCGTCGGACCAGGTGGCGAAGTTCTCCTGCGTCCAGGCGGTCACTTCAAGGGGGGCCGATGCTTTCTCGCCGCCCAGCACGGGTGTGGCGCGGTACACATGCTTCCCGTAGATACCCGGGGCCGATGCCACCGTGACGGTAAGGGTAGCGGTCTGCCCCGCCGGGATGGGGTTGGGGTTCACGGACAGGCTCAGCCCCGGAGTGACATCGGCAAAACTGACCTTCAGGGGCTTCCGCCCCAGATTGGCCACGGTCTCACTCTCGCTCACGCTGAGGCCCTGCCGGAGTGTACCGGCCTTTAGCGAACGCGTCTTCAAACCAAAAGTCCCCAGCTTCTGATCTCCGTAGAGCTCGGCCAGGGACTTTTTCTTTTCGTGGACCACGCCGCGAAGCCGCAGCACCACGGGGCGTTTCACGCCCGATATGTATACGGTAAGGGTCTTGTCAAACGGCATGGGCCCGTCTTCGTTCTTATAGGTGGCCGATATGGTGCCTTTCTCTCCGGGCTTGATGCTGCCCTTTGTCCAGGTCACGTCCGTACACCCGCAGGAAGACACCACCTCGAAGATGCTCACGGAGTCTGAGCCGGTGTTGGTGAAAGTGAATGTGCACGTGAGAGGGCCGTCGGTCACGGAGACGTCTCCGAAGTTGTGGACGGTCTTATCCCACTCTATCTTATTTTCTGCGGCAGGGACGGATGTTCCTGGCGCTAAAGAAAAGGCCAATGCGCCAGGAACATCCGCCCCTGCCGCTGATAAACAGTCCGAAACGACCGGGACATCCGCCCCTGCCGCTAAAGCAACAAATATTGAAAGAAATAGTGATTTCATGCGTGCAAAGTTAACGACGTTCTTTTGAAAATCAAATTTAATGCCTATCTTCGTGCTCTGGAAAACAACAACAACAATTAAAGATATTACATTATGCCTAGACTCATCAACCCCGAACTCTGTGTTTCCTGCGGTTCCTGCGCCGATGTGTGCCCTGTGGGCGCCATCTCTGCCGGTGAAGCCTCTTACGTAATCAACAAGGACGAATGCATCGACTGCGGCGCTTGCGAAGGTACCTGCCCCAACGGTGCTATCTCCGAGGCGTAAGCTGCTCAGACACAAGAAGCTGAATGAGCCCGTGGCACGTTCCACGGGCTCATTTTTTGTAAAAACGGCGAACTTTACGTATATTTGTAAGCTAATGTAAGTGGCTACGAATGGCAGAGATTGTAAACAACAGCTATAACGATGATTCCATCCAGACCCTGGAATGGAACGAACATATACGCAGGCGCGCCGGTATGTATATCGGCCGGCTGGGCAACGGTGACCGTCAGGGAGACGGCATCTATGTGCTCCTGAAGGAAATCATCGACAACTCCATCGACGAGTTCTCCATGGGCTTCGGCAAGCGCATCGACATCACCATCGAGGACAAGACGGTGACGGTGCGGGACTATGGCCGCGGCATTCCGCTTAATAAAGTGGTGGACGCCACGTCCAAGCTCAACACGGGCGGCAAGTTCGACGACACCAACTTCAAGAAGAGCGTGGGTATGAACGGCGTGGGTACCAAGGCCGTGAATGCCATGTCGGTGGAATTCTACGTAGCCTCCTACCGCGACGGCCAGTGCTCCTACGCACGCTTTACGCGGGGCAACCTCCTGGAATCGGCCATCATCCCCTCCAACGAGAAGAACGGAACGCTCATCCGCTTCATCCCCGACGAAGAGATGTTCAACGGTTTCGCCTTCCACATGGAATTTGTGGAGACCATGGTCAAAAACTACTCCTACCTCAAGAAGGGCCTCACCCTCAACCTCAACGGAGTAGCCTACAAGAGCGAAAACGGCCTGCTGGACCTCGTGACGGAGAACATGAGCGAAACCCCGCTCTATCCCCTCATCCACCTGGAGGGAGAGGACATCGAGATTGTACTCACCCACGGCAACAGCTACGGTGAGAACATCGCCACGTTCGTCAACGGCCAGAACACCCGGGACGGCGGCACGCACCTGGCCGCCTACCGCGAGGCCATCGCCAAGACATTCAAAGACTTTTACAAGAAGGACTACAAGCCCGAGGACATCCGCCAGGGCATTGTAGGCGCCATCTCCATTCAGATCCAGGAGCCCATCTTCGAGGGCCAGACCAAGACCAAGCTGGGTTCCACCTACATGTGGGAGAAACAGGTGAAAGGCTCCGACGGTGCTTCTTCCGTAGACCGCGGTCCCACCATCCGCACCTTCGTGAACGATTTTGTCACCAAGAACCTGAACGACTACCTGCACATGCACATGGACATCGTTCCGGTGATCGAGGAGAA
>DGHE01000151.1:2883-5599 GCA_002392525.1 Bacteroidales bacterium UBA3856
TCCCGCGAGCGTGCCAAGAGAACGTCCGTTTACAACCGCAAGCTCCGCGACTGCCGCTACCACTTCAACGACACCAAGTTCCCCAAGGGCATGGAAGAGCACAAGGAGAAGAGTTCCATCTTCATCACGGAGGGTGACTCCGCATCCGGTACCATCACCAAGGTGCGCAACGCCAACAACCAGGCGGTGTTCTCCCTGCGCGGTAAACCCATCAACTGCTTCAAGGAAAGCCGCAAGCGAGTGGCCGAGAACGAGGAGCTCAACCTTCTCATCGCCGCCCTTGGCGTGGAGGAAGACCTGGACAACCTGCGCTACAACAACATCATCGTCGCCACAGATGCCGATGACGACGGCATGCACATCCGCATGCTGGTCCTTACCTTCATCATGAAATACTACCCGGAACTCATCCGTCGCGGGCATGTATACATCCTGCAGACACCCCTGTTCCGCGTACATAACAAGAAAGAGCGCCGCTACTGCTACTCCATCGAAGAGCGAGACAAAGCTGTCAAGGATCTGAAGAGCGGCGTGGAAATCACCCGATTCAAGGGTCTCGGCGAAATCTCCTCCGACGAATTCGTAGACTTCATCGGAGAGAACATGCGCCTGGACACCGTCAAGCTCTCTGACGAGGAATCCATCCAGACCATCATGGAGTTCTATATGGGCATCAACACCTACGAGCGCCAGCACTTTGTCATGGACAACCTCCGCAGCGAGAAAGAATTGGAAGACGTAAACATCTAACGCTATGGCAGGTAAAAAATCCAAAACAACCGTAAGCCCCCGCTGGGCCCATTTCTGTGGATGGCTCCTTAAGAGAATGGGCTGGAAAACCGTTGGCGGCCCCATGAAGGAAGCCAAAGCCATCGTTCTGGGTGTTCCTCACACCTCGTTCTGGGATTTTATCGTAAGCTACCTCTTCTATTCCCAGTTCGGAAAGGTTGCGCACTGCATGGTCAAGGAGGAGCTTTTCTTCTGGCCCCTCGGTGCCATCCTGAAGGCAACCGGTGCCGTGCCGGTCAACCGTAAATCGGCCTCCACCATGGTCAAGAGCCTTATCTCCGCCATGGAGAACGTTGACGAATTCCACCTGGCCATCGCCCCCGAAGGGACGCGTTCCCTCACCACCCGCTGGAAAACCGGCTTCCACCTCATTGCAAAGGAGACCGGCGCCACGGTGTACTTGGGATATTTTGACTGGGGCAGGAAAGAAATCTCCGTGGGAGAACCCATCGAACTCACCGAAGACGCCAAGGCCGATATGGAGCGCATCTACGACCACTATCGCGCCATGGGTCTTGTAGGCAAGCACAAGGAAAAGTTTGCCATTCCCGAAAAGAAAGCCTAACAAACACACCTGTTATATGACTAAGAGCCCGTACAAGGCCTTGCGCAAGTATCGCAATCGCGAGAACACGTGCACTACCCTGCACAAGGTCTTTGACTATGCAACTACCAACTACGCAAAGAACGTCGCTTACCAGTTTGTAGACGGCGGACAAAAATACACCTATGAGGAATTCCGCCGCAAGGTGGAGCAGCTCTCCCTGCGCATGACCCGCTTCGGGATCAAGCACGGAGACCGCGTTGCCATTTTCTCCCAGAACATGCCCAACTGGGTGGTCGCTTACTTCTCGGCCGTCAACTTTGGCCGCGTAGCCGTTCCCATCCTCCCCGACAGCTCGGAGAACGAACTTACCAACATCCTCAATCACTCGGAGTCCAAGGTCATCTTCATCTCACAGCGCCTTCTTCCCAAGCTCAGTGAAGAGTGCAAGGAGAAGCTTACTCTGATCATCGACATCGAGACCTTCGACATTATCAAGAAAGACAACCAGGACTTCAAGTGCAACGGCTGGGTAAAAAATCCCAACCCCGACGACCTCGCCTGCATCATCTACACGTCCGGAACCACCGGAAAGGCCAAGGGCGTCATGCTGAGCCACCGCAACATCTGTGCGAACCTCGCCGCCTCCTTCAAGGCACAGCCGCTGGGGACCAAGGACCGTTTCCTGTCCATCCTTCCGGCAGCCCATGCCTATGAAATGAACGTTTCTACCATCTACTCGTTCTATGTAGGAGCCACCTGCTATACCCTTCAGAAGCCGCCCACTCCCACCATCCTGCTCGCCGCCATGAAGAAGGTGCATCCCACCGTCGTGTGCGCCGTGCCGCTCATCATCGAGAAAGTGGTGAAAAACAGCGTGCTTCCCACCATCCAGAAGAGCCGCGTGCTTTCCTGGGCCGATAAACACATCCCGCACATCCTGCACTGGTTCATCGGCAGGCGCATGGTGAAGACCTTCGGCGGCAAGCTCATCTTCTTCGGTGTCGGCGGCGCCAAGCTGGACGTAGGCGTGGAGCAGTTCCTGAAGGACTGCCACTTCCCTTACGCCATCGGCTATGGCCTCACCGAGACGGCCCCGCTGCTCACCAACCTCCTGGTCAAGCACCCGCACAAGCCCACCGGTTCCGTCGGCTTTGCCTCCTATAAGGTGGAGATCCGCCTGGACAACGTGAACCCCGCCACCGGCGAGGGCGAGATTGTCGTGCGCGGCAACAATGTCATGCTGGGCTACTACAAAGACCCCGAGCGCACCCTCCAGGTCATGGACGACGAAGGCTGGTTCCACACCAACGACGTCGCCTCCATGGACAAGGACGGCAACTACTACATCAAGGGCCGGCTCAACAACACCATCCTGGGCCC
>DGHE01000151.1:5665-6325 GCA_002392525.1 Bacteroidales bacterium UBA3856
TCCGGAGAAAACATCTATCCGGAGGAGATCGAGCAGGTCATCAACAACATCGAGGGCGTGGAAGAATCCCTCGTGATGGAACGCGACGGCAAGCTGGTCGCCCTGGTCAAGTTCCAGGACAATGCCATCGACTGGAACCTCGCCACGGAAGACAAGTGGTTCGAGGAACTGGAAATCCGCAAGAAGGCCGTCCTGGACTGGGTCAACAAGACTGTAGGCAAGAACTCCAAGATTGGCGAAGTCGACGCCATGAAAGAGCCCTTCGAGAAAACCGCCACCCAGAAGATCCGCCGCTTCAAGTACAAAGACTCCCACGGCGACGAGCCCGAGAAACCGAAAGAGAAGTAGCGAGGGGCGGGGCGGCTGGCGCGGTTGCTACTGGCGCTGCTGCTACTGGCCAGCACGTTATAATTGCCGCGTTGACACAGAATCGCCATTGTGTGCATTCTGCTTGTCAACGCGGCAAGCATTTTGGCAAAAACGGCACAAAACCCTGCCGCGTTGACAGGAAATCGGCATTCTGTGCATTCTGCGCGTCAACGCGGCAAAGCTAGAGCAGCGTTACTGCGAAGGAGGGAGCCCCTCCCGGGAGACTCCGGTCGCATGGGAGGCCAGGTCGCTTCGCGCCCTTCGCGCCCATTGCTCCCTCCGGCCCCTCTT
>DGHE01000037.1:0-176 GCA_002392525.1 Bacteroidales bacterium UBA3856
CTACCTCGGCAACAAGATCCTGGATTCCGATCCGTTCCAGACCATCGATGTCAAGGCTGTGGGCCAGCTGGTCCAGATGGGTGTCGAGCGTGGCCGCAGCAAGCGTCCCGGTCTGCAGTGCGGTATCTGCGGTGAACACGGTGGAGATCCCAAGTCCATCGAGTTCTTCAACACCA
>DGHE01000037.1:256-10605 GCA_002392525.1 Bacteroidales bacterium UBA3856
GCGTGCCCATCGCCCGCCTCGCCGCTGCCCAGGCCCAGATTGCGCAGACCAAGTAATCCACTCAAAATCAATACTTTAAAAAATTCTCTTTAGGCTGCGAAACCTAAAGAGAATTTTTTATATACCTGTTAATCAGGCGATTAGGTCGGGTGCGCCACTACAGAAGGCGCGAGGCAATTTCGGAGAGCATGGAGCGTTCTCCCTTGCGGAGGAAGATGTGCTCGAACAGGAACTGGCCCTTCATCTTCTCTCCCAGGTGGGTGAGACCGTTGCTCCACTGGTCCAGGTAAGGCTGGTCAATCTGGAAGATGTCTCCGGTGAACACCATCTTGGTACCTTCCCCTGCCCGGGTGATAATGGTCTTTATCTCGTGGGGCGTAAGGTTCTGGGCCTCGTCCACGATGAAGAAGACCTTGCCCAGGGAGCGGCCGCGGATATAGGCCAGCGGGGAAATAAGGAGTTTTTCCTCCTTGAGAAGCATGTCCAGTTTCTGGGCCTGCCGGCTGCCGGGCTTGAAGCAGTGGCGGATAACCTCCAGATTGTCCATGAGCGGCTGGATGTAGGGGCTCATCTTGCTCTTCTGGTCTCCGGGCAAAAAGCCGATGTCCTGCCCGCCCAGCACCACCGTGGGACGCGTGAGGATAATCTGGTCATAGTCATCGGCTTGTTCCAGGGCCGATGCCAGTGCAATGAGCGTTTTCCCCGTTCCGGCACCACCGGTGAGGGAAACCAGGGGGAGGGAACGGTTGAGACAGGCGTCCATGGCGAACTTCTGTTCGTCGTTGCGCGGGCGGATGCCATAGGCCGATTGGGTGCGTACCAGCACAATCATCTCTTTCTTGGCGTCGTAGCGGGCGCAGACGGTTTCTCCGCCGAAGTTGAACTTGTACAGCTGGTTGGGCGCGGGTTCGCTGGAACTGACTTCCAACCAGGGGAGCGCATTGTCCTGCCCGTAGCAGAGGCGCTGCAGGGCCTCGGACGAGGCTTCCATTTCAATGACCTCCCGGGTAACAGCGGTCATGACCTCGTTGTCCATGCGGTCTGTGAGGTAGTCCTGGGCTTCCATGCCGGCAGCCGTTGCCTTCAGGCGCAAGTTGATGTCTTTGGTGACAAGGGCTACAAAGCGGTCTGGATTGTTGTCGCGTACCCACATGGCGGTGGCCAGAATGCGGTGGTCCTGGATGTCGTCGCGGAACAGCTCCTGAAACTCCGGCACAAAGGGGTGGTTGGGCTCCACCTTGAGGCAGCCCTTTTTCTCGCCCAGCGGTACGCCGCGTGGACCGGCTTTCACGCCTTCCACCAGCTCGCTGAGCTCCCGCATGAAGGCACGGGCATTGAAGTTGATGGTTTCGTCGCCTTTCTTGAACTTGTCCAGTTCCTCGATGACGGCAATGGGAATGACAATGTCGTTGTCCTGGAACTGTTTTACACTCTGGTAATCGTGCAGGATGACGTTGGTATCCAGCACAAAAATCTTGGACTTGGATTTTTTAGTCTTCACCTTCCAGCGTATTTAAGAGGGATTCGAGAATTTGCGGGATTTCCACCTTCCCGGTAAGGCGGACGCCGGGTTTTCCGGGAACGGGATGGCCGATGGGATAATAGACGACATCCTGGAGGATGAGCTCGGCGTCTACATAGTCGTAGTCGATGTCGGCAATCTGGATGAGGACGCCGGGCACTTCTCCAAAGAGTACGCGCGAGGGTTTTTCATTGCCATAGGCCTTGCAGATGTCCTGGATGGAGATATCGGCCCCGGTGGTGCCGGCCATGGAGCGCAGCGCCGTAAGAAGACCTCCGTCTCCCACGGTGACACCGGCTTTCACAATGCCGTCTTCTACCAGCTCCCGCACCACCTCATAGCAGTCCATGAAGTAGTCGGCATCCTGGATGTCGGGGGCGGTGGAAGGGCTGGTGCCAAGCGCCTGCGAAAGGGCGCTGCCGCCCAGGCGGAAGTCGCAGGGGTCGAACGGGATGTACAGAATCCAGTCTTTGGCTTCGGGGAAGAGGGCCGATGACACTTTGCGCCGCCGCGTCATGCGCGGATTCACGGTGCGGTAGGGGAGGTCCCTGAGGAGGCTCTCTTCCTCTGTAATTTCGTCTTCTTCGAGTTCGGCGACGGTGGTGGCCTTGAAACTCACTGCGGGAGCGCCACTCGTGAGGGCGAATTTTTCTATTTTGATGCCCAGCGCGTCAATGTAGCCGCAGGCCTGTTCTACGGAGTCGTAAAAGGCGGCGGGCAGGCCTATGCCTTTGTCCGTCCATTTCCACTCTGCCTTGAGGGAAAGGTCCGGGAGACGGAAATGGCCGCCCATCCAGATGGCATCCAGAAGGCCCTGTGCCACCTTGGCGGCAGAGTAAGAGCCGGCAAAGGAGAGGGGAAAATCCCGCCGGGGCAGGGCCTCTACCTTCTGGGCATAGGCTTCCAGGTGGGTTTCATCGTAGTGATGGTCGCTGGGGGCGGGGTCTTTCCTTTCATCGGCCAGGACGGCTGCCTGGCTCTCCGGAAGAGACGACGGGTCTGACAGGCATTCCCGCAGCATCATGCCCGGAGAATAGGGCATCTGCACGCCGTCTATGATGTAATGGCTGTTTAGTAGGTCCGTTTTACCGCTCATGCTTCAAATTTAGGTATTTTTCCGTACAATGGCAATTTTTTGTAACTTTGTATTACTATGGATAGAGGGTTCACAGAGGCCGGTTATGAGGCACTCGTAGAGGATATTTTTCGCCGATTCCCGTCGGTACAGAAAGACGGCTTCAGCGCCGGCGCCTACAAGCCCGGCTTGGAACGCATGCGGGCCTTCGAGGAGGCCCTGGGGCATCCCACACGTGCATTTCGCAGCATCCACATTGCCGGCACCAACGGCAAGGGCTCGGTGGCCAACATGCTGGCATCGGCCCTTGGCTCCTGCGGGCTCAGGACGGGGCTCTTCACCTCCCCGCATCTGATGGATTTCCGTGAAAGAATGGTGATAGCGCCGCCGGAGGCCGATGGTACTCCGGAGGCTAAAGAAAAGGCCAATGCCCCCGGAGTTCCATCGGCCTCCTCCGGCTGTGCCAGGCTTATCTCCCGGGAGTATGTCTACGAATTCCTCACGCGGTGGCTGCCGTGGATTACGGAGAACCAGCTGTCGTTCTTTGAGATCACTACCGGACTAGCGTTCAAGTGGTTTGCAGATGAAGGGGTGGACGTCGCCGTCATCGAGACCGGCCTCGGCGGACGCCTGGACAGCACCAACATCCTGGAAAAACCGCTTCTCACCGTGGTTACTTCCATCGGCTTTGACCACATGGCGCTGCTCGGGAATACGCTGGAGCAAATCGCTGGTGAAAAAGCCGGCATCTTCAAGGCCCGTGTCCCGGCGCTCATCGGGGAACGCATCCCGGAGACCGCACCCGTTTTCGAGACAAAGGCCCGCGGGTTGTGTCCGCTTTTCTTTGCCGATGAGATGAGCCCCGCCCTGTGGGAC
The DNA here is from genome assembly GCA_002392525.1 of Bacteroidales bacterium UBA3856. Next base: position 3,730 of record DGHE01000037.1, read on the forward strand.
CAATCGGCCCGCATCCTTCAGGAAATGGACCTGCAGGCCCGTGTACAGGCGAAAAACCTTCGCACCGTGCTGTGCGCGTTGGATATCTTGCGGCCGCAGCTGAAAACCCTGACAGACGAAGGCATCGTCAGCGGCATTGTCCACACCGCCCGCAACATGGGTTTCCATGGCAGGTGGGAACGCTTGCAGCAAAGCCCTACCGTCATTGCCGACATCGGCCACAATGCCCATGCCCTGCGGCATAACTTTGCGCAACTTCAGGCACGCATCGCCTCCGGCGAAAACGACGCCCTCATCATCGTCTACGGCATCATGGCCGATAAGGACCTGGACGCCATCCTGCCCCTCATGCCGCGGGAGGCCACCTACATTTTCGCCACCCCCTCCACGCCCCGCGCCCTGCCTGCCGCAGAAATCCTCAAACGTTTTAAGGCCTTTCGTCAGACTCATGTCGCAAGGCCTGCGGAGGGATGTACGGTACGCCCTCCGAAGGCCGTAGACTCCGTAACAGAGGCCGTGAAGCAGGCGCTGGAGCTGGCCACTCCCGATACTCTCATTTACATCGGCGGCAGCACCTTCGTCGTGGCCGATGCACTGCCGCTGTTTCTGAAGTAAGGGCACAATAATTGAACATAAGGGCTTTCGAATCAATACACAGCCTATGAAACGCATGCTAATGACCTGGCTGCTGGCCATCCTGGCCGGCGTGGTGACGCTGGGGGCGCAGGAAAGCGGACGTCAGCTCACCTCCCTCTGGAAAGAGTACGAGAAAGCACACAAGGCCGACCGTCCCCAGAAGGAAGCGGCCGCCCTATCGAAGATCAAGGAAGAGGCTGTAAAACAGCACCTTCCCGTAGATTTCTATGACGCAGCTACGCTGTATGTCAACGCCGTTCAGCGCCGGGATTGGAAGCAGCGGGAAACCCTTCAGCACCAATTGGAGGAGGACGTGAAGGCCTTTGACGAGCCCATCGTCACCTTCCTGTGGATGAAGGAGTGGAAGTACAGCTCCCGGGAAGACCTCCTTACATTTGTCGAGGCCCATTCCAAGGCCCTGGAAGCCAATCATAAAGACCTGCATCACGGCGCGAAGAATATCCTGGGAGGATGCTTCGTTGACTTTATCGGTACAGACCGCGAATATGCCCTGTGGGCGCTTGAGGAGTACGATATCCTGGAAAAAGAGTACAAGGGAGTGTATCCCCATGAAGCGGTGGTTGCATACGAGAGAATTGTACGGCAGTTCTTCGAGGACCGTTCCGAGGCAAAGAAGGCCTGGGAGGAACTGGCCGCAAAGTATGCGGGCCGGGCCTTTAGCGTGTGGCCCCGGGCGCAGCTGCTGCAGTTTCGTATGGAGGAGCTGGAGAAAGACAAGGCCGGCAGCGACGCGTTCCGGGCACTCTACGAGGAAGCATCGGCCCTGGATAAGGAAAGAACCGCTTATACCGGTGCCGAAGGAAAGCTGGTAGCGGGCTGCAAGCTACCCTCCTTCCTGATGGGAGCGTTGAAGGAGAAGTGGCTGCGGGTGGCTGTGCATGACGGTAAGGTGCAGGTGATGTTCCAGAACATGGACAAAGCTACCGTCACCCTTCGGGAAGGAAAGAAAACGCTCCAGGCATGGAAGGTGGAAAACCCTTCGCGCAGTTTCTATGTGGAGGATACCGTCAGCCTGCCGCTACCTGTGCTTCCCGACGGAGAATACTCGCTGGAAGTGCGTGAGGCCTTTACAGGGAACGAAACCATGTACGAGCAGTACACGCTCTCTGTCGCATCCCGCAAGGACAGCCGCGGCCACTGCGTGTATGTGGCCGACTTCGAGACCGGCGTTCCGCTGAGGAGCGCCACCGTGGCGCTTCTCAAAAACGGCAAGGAGATTGCCAGCGCCAGCCTTAAGCTGGACGGCTTTACGCCGCTTCCGGAATCTGTCCAAAAGCACCTGAAGGATACCAGGGCTAATTTTCAGTTGGTGGTCAAAGCCGGCAATCGTCGCTCCCGCCCGCTGTATCTCTCGTCTGGCTATTCCCCGAAGTCGTACGACAGTCATGTCCGGTGCAACATCTATAAGGACCGTGGTGCCTACAATCCCGGCGACACCCTGCAGTTCAAGGCCATCGTCTTTGACGGCGACCCTGCCCGCAGCCTCCAGGTGGTAAAGGGGCGCAAGGTGGAAGTCCGTCTCCACGATGCCGAGGACAACGTGGTGGAAACGCTTCACCTCACCACCAACACGTGGGGCTCGGTAAGCGGCCGCTTCGTAATCCCTGAAGGGCACCGCGGAGGCCGGTGGGAACTGGAAGCCGTAGGCCTCGGGGCCGACTGGTTCCGCGTGGACGAATTCGTGCTCCCCACCTTTGACCTCACCTTCGATGCGCTGGACGGGTTCTATCTTGTGGGGGCCGATGTCCCCGTAAGCGGCAAGCTCGTCAGCTACTCCGGCCACAGCCTTTCCGGGGCGCGCGTGCACGTAAGCGTGAAGCGCTACGGGACCTCCGTCCTGGAGCAGGATCTTCCCGTTGGAGCGGACAACCGCTTCGAGACCTCCTTCCCGGCCATGAAGGCCGGCTATTATGAGGCCGATGTCACCGTAACGGAGGCAAGCGGCGAGATGCACAGTTTCCGGGAAGGGTGGTATATCGGCGAGAACCTGTCTGTCGATGTGCGCGTAAGGAATGCGGCCGATGCCGACTGTCAGTGGAAGGTGGTTGCCTCCCGGACACTGGAACTTGAGCTCCATGCAAAGGATGCCGGGGGAAATGCCGCAGCGCTGCCGGTCCGCTATGAACTGACGACACCTGACGGAAAAGTGGTGCTCGCCGGCGGTGAAGTGGCATCGGCCCAGCCGTTCTCCCTGGAACTTCCGGGAGACAGGCTGTATGTGGTGAGGGCCAGTGTATCGGCCCGGAAAGCCGGCGGAGAAACGGTGTCCGCAGAGACGAAGACTTCTGTTCTCAGCGTCCTCCCGGGAAGCCGCGTGCTTTCTGCTGGTGTCGGGGGCGTATTCCTTCCCGGCCCTCTGCAGGTAGCTGCGGGCGGGAAAATATCGGCCCGCCTGGGTAGCTCTGAGGGCGATGCCTGGGCGCTTGTGACCCTCTACGGAGATGGGCGGCAGGTGTTGGAGAACAAGGCTGTCCATGTGTCGAACGGTACGCTGGAGGATATCCGGTTCGCGTATAAGGACTCCTATCCCGAAGCGGTGCGCCTGCAGGTGTTCTATTTTATTCACGGAAAGTCCGTCAGCTATGAGCGTGAATTCCGCCGGAAAAAGGACAAGTATACCCTTCCGCTGCAGTTTACCCGCTTTACGGATAAAGCCTATCCGGGCGCACAGTATAACTTTACGGTGAAAACGGCTCCGGGGACCGAGGTCCTGGTGGCGGCCTGGGACAAGAGCATGGATGCCATCGGCCCCAACGACTGGCCGCTCGTGAACCTTAGGGACTTCTCGGTGGAGAGCGTTCCCGTTGCGGCGGCCTGCGGCCGCGTAGCCGGCAATGACCGCATTGTCATCGGGTATGGCAGGGGACCGGGCCTTCTCACCAAGGCAAGCCGTAATATGGCTGTGGCCGAAGACCTTATCATGGAAGAGGCGGTTCCTTTCCAGCTGGTGGAGCAGAAACCCAGTTTCGGCGGCGTTTCGAACGTCCCTATTCGCGAGGAGTTTGCCTCGGCCCTTACCTTCCAGCCGCAGCTGTATCCGGGCAAGGACGGAACGGTGGAGTTCGGCTTCCGCACGTCCGACAAGCTCTCTACCTATTATATACGCGTGTACGCGCACGACCAGGCCATGCACAATGCCATGGTGACAGATGAAATGGTGGTGTCCCTGCCGGTGAAAGTGTCCCTCATGGAACCCCGCTACCTCTACGAAGGAGACCGCTACGAGGCCGCCGTCACGGTTTCTTCCGTGGCCGATGCTCCCGTCTCCGGCGTGCTTTCGCTCATGGCCCGTGACAAGGTGCGGCAGGTGCGGGTGGAAGTTCCCGCCGGCGGTACCGTCACGGAGTACTTCCCGGTAGAGGCTTCGCCTGCCGGTGAGCTGGTGCTCACGGCTTCTTTCCGTGCCGCCGACTTCTCCGACGCCGTCCGGGTTACGGTCCCGGTGTACCCGGCCGCCCAGCAGCTTACGGAGGCGCATTCGGCCGTGCTGCTTCCCGGCATGGACCGCGAGGCGCTGCTTGCAGAGCTCCGTTCCCGCTTTGTGAATGTGCCGGCATCGGAGGCCAGTCTTCGCGAGATTTCCGTGAAAGAGATGGTGGAGGCGGCCCTGCCTTCGCACGTGGAGCCTGCCGGCAATGATGTGCTCTCACTCTCCGAGGCCTGGTATGTTGCACAGCTAGTCCATCTGGAAAGTGATCTTCTGGAAAAGATTCTCTCCTGCCGCAATGCCGATGGCGGTTTTGGCTGGTTCGAGGGCATGACTTCCAGTCCGGTAATTACGGCCGTGCTGCTGGAGCGTTTTGCTAAGCTTCGGGATCGCGGTTTTGAGGTGCCGGATATGACCGCTGCTGTCAAGTATCTGGACAAGAACCAGTTTGGGACGGCCCGGCCGGTATGGAATGGCTGGATTGGAGATGCACAGTATGTCTATGTCCGGTCCCTGTATCCCGGAGTGCCTTTTGAGGAAAAGGCTGTGACGGCTGCCCAGAAGAAGCGCTGGAAGGAGTTTACGAAGGAGGTGAAGCGGGAGCTGGTACCATCGGCCCGCGAAGGTCGCGGCCTCGAGGGTCAGATTCTTGGAAAAGCCCGCCGTCTCCTCACACTTCGCAACCTTCTGGAAAAGGACGGCGGTCTGGCGCTGGCGAAGGCGTGGGGCATTTCCCTCGGGACATCGTCCCGGCTCAAAGCTTCCATCAAGGCCGATACCACCTCGCTCCTGGAATATGCCGTCAGGCACCGTGACGGCGGCTGGTACTATCCCAATGCCGTCATGCCCTGGAGAGGCTTGCTGGAAAGTGAAGCCTACGCACACGCGCTGCTGTGCCAGCTTCTGGATGGAACGGAGGTGGCCGATGGTATTCGTCTCTGGCTCATGCTGCAGAAGGAAACGCAGAAGTGGGATGCCACTCCGGCATTTGTAGATGCCGTTACGGCTGTTCTGGATGGCTCCGAGGAGCTGCTGAGCACGCGGGTGCTGGCTCTGTCAGCTTCCTATGAAGCGCCTTTCAGTGCCGTGAAGGCTGCCGGGAACGGCTTTACCATTGAGCGGAAGTTCTTCCGGGACGGTGTGGAGATTCGGCCCGGAGATGCTGTGGCTGTGGGAGACCGCATCTGTGTGAAGTACCTGATCTGGAATGGCGAGAACCGTTCGTTCGTGAAAGTGACGGCCGGCCGTGAAGCGTCCCTCGCTCCGGTGCAGCAGCTCTCCGGCCCTGTGGGCCACGGCTTTGTGGTTCCGCTGCGCTCCGGTGTAGCCTGGGGCTTTGTGCCGCAAGGCTACCGTGAGGTGAAGGCTTCCTGCACCGAATACTACTTTGACAGCTATCCCGAGGAAAAGACCACCCTTACGGAAGAGTTCTTCGTGGAGCGTGCTGGTTCCTTCCAGGCTCCGGCTGTCGTCATTGAAAGCCTGTATGCTCCTCACTACCGGGGCAATTCCGGCTTCCAGGCCCCGCAGGAGGTCTTTATGGCGCCGTAGGGAGGTCTTTATGGCGCCGTAGGGGGGGCTTTATGGCACCGTATGGAGCGCTGTGCCCGTGGGGGCTCTTCGCGGCTCCGTGTGAGGGCTTTGCGGTATAATTGACAAAAATGGTTGGTGATTGTGACATTTGTGGTTGGTAGTGGTTGGTAACGGCTGATGCCCTGTCTGATACTGCCAACCTCGGGCAGGGTTTATTTTCTAACGTATTGATATACAATTAGTTGTAGAGCCGCTCGTGCCCGAACCCTATTAATATGCCGACTTCGGGCACGACGTATTTCATAACGCGTTGATATACAACCATTTGCAAAACCGCTCGTGCCCGAACCCTATTAATATACCGACTTCGGGCAGGATGTCTCTCATAACGCGTTGACATACAACCATTTACAAAACCGCTCATGTCCGAACCTTATTAAAACGCACCCCCGGCAAGGCCTCTTTCCTAATGTATTGATATAGTGTTGTGGCGGTACTGTCGCCGCGGTGTAGCGTGGCGCTTAAACAGGTGAATACTAAAGGATTAGCACAACTGACGGGTATGAAACGCATACCCGTCAGTTGTGCTAACATGCTGATTATTGACGGATTAATCGCCACGGCTACCGATGTACGTACATCGCCACCGCACTGGATTGCCGGTTTTTTGTACGTACATCGGCTAGGCTGGGGAGTTGCGAAAAAGCCCGCAAGCGCACCGATGGCGCAGGTTCAGCCATAAATGGCGCAGGTTCTATTTTAGGGCCGAAAGACAGGTTCAGCCCCTGTTTTGGAACCTGCGCCGTTGACACCCTGAACCTGCGCCGCCTGCTCCTGAACTTGCGCCGTTGATACCCGGAACGGATCAGGTGCAAAACCCAGTGTGTTCAGGTATTGCAGGTGGTGTCAACGTGAGATGTTGCGGGTGTTGGTATGAAATGCAACAGGTGGTAACGTAAAACGTCGCAGGTGTCGGCGTGAAATGTCGCAGGTGTGCAAAAATAATCTGAACTGCGACGGCATTTGTTTCCTATGGCCGATTTGCGTCGCAGGTCGGCCAAAAAACATAGACCTGTGACGTTTTGGCATGTAACCTGTGACACTTTAGCCTCGCCCAAGTAAGAACCAAACACATACTTTTGGACGTGATCCATTATATCCCGCCTGCCCCGGAACCTTTGCAGCGGCTAAGTAGCAAAAATAAAGTCCTCCAGGGGAAACTGGAGGACTTGGAAGTGGGCGGTACTGGATTCGAACCA
>DGHE01000037.1:10665-34645 GCA_002392525.1 Bacteroidales bacterium UBA3856
GACCCTCTGCTTGTAAGGCAGATGCTCTGAACCAACTGAGCTAACCGCCCGAAAGGGACTGCAAAGATAGTAAAGTTTTTTTATTATCCAAAATTAACTTACTCCAGAGTTTGGCGGAATTCTGAGGGCGTGACCCCCATTACATCCTTAAAATTACGCCATGCAGTGGTGCGGGAACGGAATCCGGCATTGAAAAAGGCCTCCTGGATGTCGCATTCGGGGTTGTTGCGGAGTTGGTCGGCTACAGAGGCTACACGTTTGGTGATGACCATTTCCTTGAAGCCGCTGTTGGTTTCCTGGCGGATGATGCGGTTGAGGTAAGTGACATTGGTGCCACAGCGGTGTGCCATGCTTACCAGGGAAAGGTCCGGGTCTCTCCAGATTTCTTCCGTATCCATGTAGTAGATAATACGGCTCCACAGGCCAGATTCGGAAGAAAGGCTCGGCGCCGGTTTCTCTTCAATCGCCTGCGGCTTTCTTTCGGATACCTTTTCGGTGGTTTTACCAGGGCGCAGGCGGTCTCCCAGTTCGAAATCCATGGACAGGTAGTAGAACAGGGCGGCGAGCAGCGGCAGCAACACCATGAGGTAAGGAATGTTGGTGAGCACCAGGATAATGTGCACGACGCAAATGACGGTGAGCCCGAAGCTGTAGTTGACAATCCACCAGAAGTTTGCACTGCTCTTCCGATAACTGTATGGCAGTATGAACAGGATAAAGCAGTAAGGAATCATGATGGCCTGCGATGCAAGGCGAAGCAGGACGTCGGCTTTCTTGACGTTGGCGATGATATCTGCCGTCGTGTCCAGTTGTGTCCATCGGCCGATGAAAAACAGGAAGGCGAAGGAAAAGACAGCCGGAGGCAGGAACAAGAAGAAATAGCGAAGGGGCGTGAGCCAGTCCGACCTTACCACGGTGATGGGATAGAGCACCATAATAATATGGAGGGACATGTAGATGAGGCCCATCCATGGCGGAAGCATGGTGAGCGGTTTACCGGCTCCTGTACCGGCCGCGATATTGGCAACCAGTGCGAAGCCTGCCATGAGACCGCTGGCGAGGGATCCCAGCGCCAGAATCCAGCGGGAATTGTCTCCGGTTTCATGTCTTAAACGGCCCAGCTGACGGGCGCATATGAGGCACACGACCATTTCCATGGTAGTGGAGATTATAGCTAGCAAAAACACTGTTTTCATAGGTTCATTTGTCAAATTCGTTTCAAAATTAGTAAAAATTTGGGGAGGATGTATAATTATTGTCAAAATGAAACAAAACAATGCCGTAAATATGCACCAGATTTATGTTGAATCATGTAAATTTGTGGTACCTGAACTTTCAATAGCTATGTTCTTCATGGCAGTTGGCTTATTGTAAAAAACTAATGGAATGACTTCGGGCAAGTATATAATATTTCTGTTTTGTACGTTTGCACTCCTTCAGTCACGCACAACCGATGCGCAGGAACTTTCCCTTCGTACGAATCTGTTGTGGAATGCTGTGTCAGAGCCCAATCTGGGCTTGGAGTGGCAAACTGGAGAACACTGGAGCGTTGGAGTGGACGCCGGTATCAAGGCCTGGCCCCGCTACCTGGCCTGGGATTGGGATAAGCAGAATCCCACCCACTGGCGCAACTTCGCCGTGGCTCCCGAGGTCCGCTACTATGTGAAGGAAGTCTTCCGGGGCGTATTCTTCGGCGCCGATGCTTTATATACCCATTATAACGCAGGCGATGTACCCACCCCCTTCCACATGTATCCCGAGGTGGAAAATTACCGTCTGCAGGGTTCCTTCTGGGCCGGCGGCCTGGCGGCAGGCTATGCCTGGTGGCCCTGGCAGCACTGGCGCCTGGAACTGGAAGCAGGTGCCGCCGTGGGGCTGGCCGCCTACGACCGCTATGAATGTGACCACTGCGGAACCCTTCTGTCCAAGGAAAGGAAAGTGGGTGTAGTCCCCAAACTGGCCCTGAACGTGGCCTACAATCCCGTGAGCCGCGAAAAGCACCGGGCCCGCCGGGGCGGCAACCTCACAATTAGCGGAACAGACACGGTTACGGTGCTTACTCCGCCGGTAGCTTTCGTCGTACAGCTCAAGGAAGTGAAAGCGCCCATGACCGTGGCCGATTCCCTGGCCCGGCAGAACCCGTGGATCATCCCCATTGAAAAATACCGTCCGCTTACGTATCTGGACCTGACGCGTCCTGCCGCCGACAGCCTCCTGCTCGTGAATTATGAACTGAACAGCTATGCCCTGCGCCGGGATTACATGAACAATGCGGAGGTCCTGGACAGCATGCAAAGCGCCGTAGAGACCATCCGGGATGCCGGGAGCACCGACGAGCTGCTGCTTTCCATCGTGGGCCTCGCCTCCATCGAAGGCCCCCGGAGATTCAACGACAGCTTGTCCGTTCGCCGCGCCCGCGCCGTGGCCGAGTATATTGGCAATCGCACCGGCCTGGCCCCCCGCCAGTTCGACATCGTTGGCAAGGGAGAGGCCTGGGACTGGTTCAGGGATCAGCTCAAGGCCCGCCCGGAAGGAAATGAAGCGCTTTGGGATATTGTTTTTAACGAGCCCGATGCCGATGCCCGTGAAAGGAAGATCAAGCAGGATCCCGAGCTTTATCGGAAAGTGAAGGAAGAGTTCCTGGCAGATCAGCGCAACTCCGGCTTCATCCGGGTTTACTATAGTAACCGCCCCGATGCCGTTACCGAAAAGTGGAACGGCCCCGTAGCCGAACTCCTCAAGGCCAAGCACTATGCGCAAGCCGTTGCCGCCATCCAGTCCGACGAAGCCCTGCTCTCCCGTGTAAAGACCGATGCCGAGGCCGCGAACGCCTATGGCATTGCGCTGTATTTCACGGCCTTGGACAACAAGGACCAGGCCCTGGAGGAACAGGCTTTGAGCCTGCTGCAGGAAGCTGCCCGCATGGGCTCCGCCCCGGCCCGGCACAATCTGGAAGGTACCCGCGTTTACGGCCCCGCCCGCAAGGAGTACGAGGCCTGGATGGATGTAATGAAGGAAAAACAATGAAGTTCAGATCTTGTCATATCGCTTGGATCTTGTCCGTGATGGCAGCAGCCTTTACGGGCTGCTCCCTGGTGGATGAAGATCTTGCAGACTGTGAGGCCGACCACAAGATTAACTATGAACTTCGTCTTGTGACCAACCTTACCACGGAACTGCAGACCCAGCTTTCTACGCAGGTAGAGCTGACGGCCGTCGCTAACGCCATCCAGGACCATCTCAAGGGTGTTTTCACCGATTACGCCCACGATGTAGACCTTTCCTTCTACGACGTGGAGGAGGATATGGTACGGCTTCACCATGAGACTCATATCATGGACGCCAACCAGTCCAGCTATACCTTATATATACCCGTGCGCAAGTATATGCACGTGGCCGTGGCCAATTTGCATCCTACTATGCCCGACGGTTCGGAAGCGCCTCTGGAGTATCTTTTGACGGACGATGAAAAATGCCATAGTTCCCGGCTGGACCTGGTGATTAACAGCAATAAGAATATCATTCCTTCGCAGACGACAGGTGTGTTCAGCGCACGCTTGCCGATGGATGTCCAGGACGGGATAGACCAACAGTTCGACGTTAATCTTTATATGGTGAACAGTGCCAGCTCCCTGGTGCTGGATACTCTGGGCAGCCATATCAAGGATATCCAGGTGTTTGCCTCGGGCTTCGCCAACAGCTTCGACCTGGCCGACAGCACGTACCGCTTTACGTTCAACCCGAAGGTCCGGGCCGATGAAGTGAAGGTCGGGGACGGCCGGTTTACGTGCTTCTGCGCCGTGACGATGCCGTCGATGGATACGGACGGGACCAAGTCCATTATCTATACGGACAATCCGTATGTGGCAGAACCGGCCGAGGAATCGCTGTGGCAGTATATGGTTTATATTACTTGTGAAGACGGCTCTACCACGGAGACCATCCTGGGCGTGAAGATGCCGCTGCGGGCTTCGCAGTTTAAGCTAATCCGGGCTCAGGTGCAGCCCGATGGCGTGGTTACGCCGCGGGAGCCTTATGTCGGGGCCAGCGTTACCCTGAATTGGAATGACGGTCCCAGTTGGGAAATTGACTTTTAGTATGACTAAGTATTTTTAACTAATTTTTCACTTTTAGTATGAAGAAACTCTTTAATTTGGCTCTTGTGGGTACGATGGTACTCGTAGCCGCAGCTTGCCAGAGAGAGCAAGTGGGAGATTCCCCGACTCCGGTTAAAGGAGAGGAAGTCACCACCCAGTTTGTTCTCAATGTAACGTCTGCTCCCCAAACCAAGATGACTGCAGACGCTGTTCAGCAGAACCACAACTTCCGTGGTATCAAGGACGCTGTAATCAACGCCTACGCTACCGGAACCAATCTTGTTCTTAGTAGTGCCGCAACAGCAACCAAGACCTTTAATTTCCCCACGTTCTTTAATTCCAATGGCCTGGATAATTCTGGTACCAACAACCAGACCGATGAAAATGGGAATGCTTCAACCGCATCCAAGCGTGTTCTGCAACTGTCCATCCCGGTGGGAACCGATGCCATTCTTTTCTATGGAAAGGCAATGAAGGGCGATGGCGCAAGGCCTTCCGTTTATGGTGAAAGTGGACCCGCCACACACATTGATCCTGTTCCTGATAATACGGTTATCGCGTGCCGTCCTATTCTCAACGAAACGAATAAGACCAATTATGATAAAACGGGAGCCTTGATGATCTATATAATTAATTATGTTCTGGGTACGAGTGTCGATGTTGATTCCGATGGCGGTGAAATCGGCGGCTATGCATACACAAGTCTCCCTGCTCTTTCCTGGGCCCAGCTGGGTCACCAGTACGAGATTGATAAATATACGGCTGACGACACCAACAGATATGCTCCGCAATATGGGTTGGATCATTCCGTTACTGGACTGGAGGAGGTACTCGGCAAGTGCTATTACCTTTTCACTTACCTTCAGCCGGCTGATCTTCCGGCTGGTATGATATTCGGTTCCGAAGAGTGGAGCGCATGGGCGAAAGCACACCCCACCCTTCGTCATCACCCGGAATATCGCGCCGGTTCATCTGCAGCCATCAAGTCCATGATCATTGATATGTATAAGATTATCACGTCGGCTAAGGATGCTGAGCCGACTAATGATTATGAGGCAAATGCCAAGCGTCTTGCAAATACGATTCTTGAAAATGCAGCGCTTTTCTTCGACACAGCGACCGGTGATTACAAGGAAATCTCCATCCTCAAGAATTCCACTGTGCTCAAAGATATCTGGTCGAAAAACTTTGAAGGCGCGAAAAATCTTGATAAGTATCCTTATGAAGACTTCGGTATTCCGGAAGGTGCCGCTCAGATTGCTTTCCGTGCTCAGAGTGCGACACAGATGACAGATGAGTTCTATTACAGGGATCCCAACCAGCCGCTGGTGAACCCGGGGATGGAGTCTTTCGAGCCCAGAAAATATATGTATCCTGCAGAACTCTGGTACTATGTGAACAGCTCTATCCGCACCAGTACAGACGGTAATATCACCACGGCTGATTATCCGGATGGTATCAGCAAATGGAATGCCGCGGCAAGTTGGACTGGTTGGACTTCTCCCGGTGTAGTTGCTTCTTCCACGCGTGCTGTCGCAGTTACCAGCCCCATCAATTACGGTGTTGCCCTTCTGAAATCAAATGTGTCTTATTCCGCTACGACTCTTAAGGATAACAGGAAAGCTTTAACCGACGAAAGCACCGATAGATCATTCAGTACTGCCGATGCAAATCTTCATCTCAGAGGCGTCCTCGTGGGTGGCCAGAATCCCCGTATGAACTGGCAGTTCATCCGGAAATATACAGACACATCCGCAAAACCTGAAGCAGGTTCCAATGATTCCTATGCTCTGTTTGACGGGGTTATCTATGACCACTCTTTCGGAACAACGACGGGCACAGGTGATAACATGATGGATGTCCCCCTCACCATCCCTTCGTCTACTTCTTCTTCCGCTACCACCTATACCCTTGTATATGACAACTACAATTCTACCGGAACTGGCGCTACCGAAGCCGAGAGGCAGAATGATGTGTTTGTGGCCCTGGAGTTTGTAAACGGCGGTGATTCATTCTGGGGAAAAGACAACCTGATTCCGAAGGACGGCGTATTCTATCTGGTCGCAAAGCTTCCCAAGCCTACGGCCAATGATAATATTACTTGGCCTTCTGACCATCAGATTCCTCCCGTGAATTCCAGCGGCGTTTCCTTGAATGTTGCCCGTGTGTTCATCCAGGACTTCATGACTACCGCCAACTTCAAGATTGGAGAAAATTCCCTCAAGAACGCATACTATTCCGTTCCGGACCTCCGTGCTTCCCAGATGTCCCTGGGTCTCTCCGTAGACCTCAAGTGGGAGAGCGGTATCACTTACAACCTCGATCTTTAGTTTTTCTGTGTATGGGGGCCGGCGTGCCCGGTCCCCAAACCTTTTATTATTATGCGTCCAACCCTTGCCTCTTTGGAAGTAGTCGTCCTGCTCACAGTATTGCTGTGTGCAGCACCGGCTTGCCGTCGTATGGACGGACCGGAAGATGCGGGTGCTGGACGCAACTTGTCCCTGGTGCTGTCTTTGAAAAACATCCTGCCCGGTCAGGAGGTTGTAACCAAGATGTCCGGGGATGTAACCCAGGCCGATGGCGAATTCCGTGGCATCGACCATCTGTATGTGGTGCCTTTCAATACGGAGTCCATGCAGGTGGAGCCCCAGGCCCCCCGTCTCGGCACCAGGAACGTGGGCCTGAGCAGTTCCGGTATCGCCAGGACCGGACTTGTGGCCAACAACAACTCCCATCTTTTCGGAAGCGCAACGGCTCCCAACGGGATGAACACCGTGTTGGTCTATGGAAAGGCTCCGGATATGGGAGAGGCAGCGTCCAAGCCAGACAAGCATACTTACGGCGTGCTCAATCCGGATGGCCTGAGCAACCCTTCCTCGTCGGATGACATCTTTTTCCGTCTGGAACCCATCCTGACTACAGGAGATGCGTCCGAGTTGACGGAAGTGACTGAGATTGCAGACGGACTGCTGGAAAAGCTCAATGTCATTATGTCCCTTATGGGCAATTCCGGCTTCGACGCCATCAAGGGCATTTACGATTCCGTCAATCATATCAATCAGATTCTGTCCTGCTCTTACTCTACCTTCGACCAGATTCGAATTGAAATCCAGTCGGCACTGATCCGCATCCCCTATGAGAGCACGGCTCTTCTGGATGAAATTCGCCTCGTGAGCCAGGCTGTGAGCGCTTTTTCCGAGGATCTTGCTGCGGCCGGAACTACTTTCCCCAGGACATATGGTATTCCGGAAGGAACACTCGGTTTCTGGTGGAACGGCAAGGAATTCATAAGACTGATCAGTGGGGTTAACATAAGGCTGGTGGATCCGGCATCTTATTGTTACCCGCCCGCCCTCTGGTATTACGCCAACAGTCCCGTCCAGACTTCCAATGACGAGAAAGTGCGCCTCCAGTACAATGCTTCCAACCAGTTGTGGGACGACATCCTTGTGCACTACTCGGACGGCGGAACGGTGACTTCCTTTACCCAGAGTGTGGCTGTATCTCAGCAGTTGCAGTATGGCGTCGGGCTTCTGGAACTCAGCCTCGGTGCGCCGGGAGAGGAGGCTGCCAATCTCATTAACGGATGTCCGCTTACCGGCATCATCATTGGTGATCAACGGGACGTGGATTTCCGGTTTATACCTTCTACCGGTACGGCAAGGTATATTTATGACAATGTCACCGACGGGCTCAAGATCGGGACCACCGGAAACTCCGTTCAGACGTTGGTCCTTCAGACCGTGGACAATGCGCCGGTCCATTTTGCCCTGGAGTTCCGCAACAATACGGGTCATACCCGGCATTGCCAGCAGGGAGATATCCTTCCCTGGACCCGTTTTTATCTGGCCGGCGTGCTGGATCCTGCTTCTGAGGATGTGACTCAGCCTGCAGGCGAGAATATCCGCAGCATATTCAGCAGGGACCGCAAGACAAAAGTAACTGTAACGGTGGATGGCCTCAGAAGCGCCTACACCACCGTCCCTGACCTTCACGATCCACAACTGGAAATAGGTCTTGTTACGGAAATGAAGTGGGTGCAGCTAACACCCCAGTCATTGATTCTTGATTTTTAACCGCAGGATATGTGCAGAATGAAGCATATAGTATGTTGGGCAGCATTTCTGCTGCTTTCTGCCGTCTCCTGCAGGAGGGCTGCACATCCGCGAGAGGATGCGCAACTGATGGTGTCCCTCTATATTCCCGGAGCGGTAATGACCCGTGCAGAAACCGGCATGGTGAATCCGCTTCGGGATGAATTGAGTATTACTTCACTTCAGATTTGGGCTTTCCTGTCCGAGAGCGGAGAACTTATCAGTTATAAATATTTCTCCCCCGGGCTTAATAACACGGGCATGCCCAATTCCAGCATTACCCGTTTTGGCCTGCCGCTGTCCGACGAAATGTTTGCGCTGCTTTCCGGCTCCCGCCCCAAGGTAGACGTATATGCCGTGGCAAACGCCGCATCTGCAGTGTCTCCCGTTCCCGGGAGCGAGACTTCAAGAGATGAACTTGACAATCTTGTAATCACGGAAATCGGCGGCAACTGGCCTCTTACCAGGGCTGTCCCCGATGCCGGCCTTCCAATGTCCGGTGTCCTGAAGGGAGCCGATGTCACCGGCGGTTATCCTGTTCTAAATATCAATAACCTGAAACTTACCAGGGCGGTGTCCAAGATACGTTTTGTCTTTTGCCAGCAGGGTATTCCGGCTACAGAAACTACGGCGGCAGAGAAGGCCAACGACGCCTGCGAGATCGTAAAAATTACTTTTGATGGGGGATCGGACTGCCAGATTTCAACCACGGAGCGTCTTTTCACCACCCAGTCTTTAGACTTGGGAGACACCCCTGAGTATGTGTCTCTTTCTTCCGAAATCAGCGGCTCTGGCGGGAATACTCTGATTCCCAACAGCATTCTTTCCATCGTGGAAGACCCGGGGTCCCTGTTTTTCCGTAGCACCGGAAATGAAACCGAGACGGCCGAACACTATGAGAACAGGCTGGATGCCGTTATTTCGCAGTATTCACAGGTGGGCCCCATTTATTTCCGCGAAACGGACAAAACCATCTCCGGCCAAATCTTTTACCGTGTTGAATCGAATGGGGAACTTCTTTCGGCCCGTTTCTCCATGTTGGAAAATGACGTATTCTCCCGTAACCATACCTGGATTGTATACGCCTGCTTTGTGGAGGAAACGATGAAACTGGAACTGAAGGTGGTTGTGCTGCCCTGGGAATATACCAGTTATTCTTTGGACTATACGTCCTCTTCCATCAACGTCATCAAGCGCTTCTCCGTATATGAGCCGAATCCTGCCACTTTTGACAAGATTAAGACAGACGACGGCTACTTTGACGTGAAGTTCTGGCACACCATTGAGGGCGATGAAGGGCCTAAGGATAATTTGATAAAAGGAAGCATCATCATTGCAACTCCAGTAGGGGCGACCCTGCACATAATGCCCGTTCCGGGAACCAATGGAAGTACGCTTCTTACCAAAGCCATAGAGGTGTCTCCTGCATCGGCGACCATTTACCCGAATTACCAGAGCCCCGACAATCCCAACGGCCGCATTGAGCATTGCATTATACCCATTGAAATCAAATGCAATCCTTCTTATACCGGCTCTTCATATGACGGGCAGCTTGAGGGAAACTATATTGACCTTCATTTCATTGTGGAAACGACAGACCACAGGTACATTGATCTGTCCTCCGAGTCCATAGACTATTACAGGTTCATCCTTACCAAGAACTGGAAACAGTGAGAAAAGTCCTTCATATTGTTTTGCTGGCGCTCCTTTTTGCAGGATGTGCAAGGGAGTCCGTGCCTTCCCTTGAAGGCGGCCCGGGCATAAGCATTACGGTAAGATGTACAGAACCCTCGCAAACCAAGGCAGACCCTCAGGAAAAGGATGGTGAGCAGGCTTTCAACGAGAACATCATCCGCTCCGTGGACTTTCTCTTCTATCCCGGGGAGAATCCCTCGTCTAGTACAGATGCTGTCTATCACATCAGGAGGGAACTTTCCAAAGACCCGATGCAGTCGGGCATATGGGAGGCTACTTTCAATATAGTGGTAAAGAAGGAAGTCATAACCCAGATTTTCACGGAGCTGAATCACAATAAGGCAACGGTATATGCCCTGGTCAATTTTGACAGTTCCTTCATCGGTGACCTGTCGCATACTTCCCAGGAAGAGCTGGCTGGAAGGCGTATTGTGAAAGATTTTGCAGAGGAAGAGCAGGCATACCTGCAGCAGCAGTTCCTGATGGACGGTAAGTCTGTACTCACCTATTATGATGACAGAGATCCAAACGTGAGTGCAGAGATTCAGGTATCCCGTTTTGCTTCCAAATTGACTTTTGCCTTGAATGTAGCCCCGCGTGTGGAGCTAGTACACGAGGATAGCAACAAATATCCCAACGAGATTTGGACCCCGGTCCTGCATACCGCACGCGTTTATCTTGTATGGGGCTTGAAATCTGTCCTGCTCAGTAATGACGGATCCCTGCCGGATGCAACCCCGGAAGATCCCGTCAAGGAGTATTTCTCCTATAGCGGTTCGGCTAACCGGCGGCCTTTTGTGAGAGACAACGGAACCTCTTACCTGGACCCGGAGACGGTGGAAGGGAAAAAATACTACCACACCTATCCGATGTATTCCTATCCGTCAACCTGGACGAATAACGTGATGCCGGATCCTTCCCAGTCCGCGCATGACTTCTCCCAGGGTGCACCTCCCGAACCTCCTTATTTCAAACTGGAAATGGACTGGAGAAGGGAGCCGGAAAACAATTATACTTATGATAGGCGAAAATACTACTATAAGGTATATTTGCCCTTCAATGAACTCAAACGTAATTCCTGGTACAGCTTCTATCTGGATGTCTCCATTCTTGGATCCGAATCCGACGAAGGAAATGCGATCCTTGAGCCCACCTGCTATCTGCTGGATTGGCAGAACAAGACCTTTGCCATCAACAAATATGCGGTCATCAGCAAGGCCCGTTATCTGGAAGTGGAAAAGCAGGAATGGGATATCAACAACATTGAACAATTGTCCATCCCCTTCACGTCCAGCCATAATGTGACCGTGGTTCCCGGCAGCGTGACGGCTACCCGTCCCTACTTTGGTCAGATAAACACGTCCCACCCCGTAGATTCCTATCACAATGATTTTCACGGCTGGATACGGGACAAAGGAGATGGAACATATTATCTGGAATATACCAACCAGCCCGATGGTAAGGATAAGGAAGCTTGGGAACCGTCAAACTGGCTATCCAACACGTCCACCTCGATTAAGCTCAATCACCCGCTTGCCAACGACAACACCAAGCCCGACTTTGACTATTCCGTCTATACGATTGAGTTTGACATTGTCCACGAAGATTTGGTTGGCAGTCCGGACTCCTATACCTATGGCCAGTATAAGCGTCATATAAAAATCATTCAGCGCCCCGGTATCTATATTGAAAGCCTGCGGAATTCGGATACCGCAATTCAAAAGCGCAATCCCGATGATCCCAAAGCCCAGACGCTTTATGGTTATCCGGACGGAGAAGAACCCTGGGCCGACCATCCTTGGGGGTATGTATATGTCAATGGAGGACGCTACATCAGACACGAAACCAAGGCCCATAGCGGAGCCGCAGCCAACGAAGACAGGTACTTCAAGCTGGCTACGGATAATAATAAAAGGGAGTATCAGTGGCAGACGGTGTGGTATACCGGCGGTTCCCGGGAGATTTATGATATCCACGCTACTGTGCTGCCCTCCAACTCCGATTATGTTATTGGAGATCCGCGTACGACAAGGGTGAATAACCTTACGGACGAGGCCCGTTATGCGGGATTGTATATATTCAACGTGACCGGAAATCCCCAGCAGCGCTGGGATGATCTGGTGGTGTTGGAATCGTCGCGTCCCCAGGAAGATTATCCCGGAGGAACCAGAACCGGCTTCAATTCGGCCGATGCCTTGTACGGCGAATCGCCAAGGCCTCTCCAGTGGTACTATCCCACCGAGCGTTCTGCGCGTACGGAGAATATGGTGGCGCCCAGTTACCGGATTTCCTCCAAGTTCAGCGGCATTGAGTTCTCTCCCGACCTTACCCAACCCTACGCCGAGTACCGTTGTGCGGCTTTCCAGGAAGACGGATTCCCGGCCGGGCGCTGGCGCCTTCCCACCAGGGCCGAGGTTGGTTTCATTGCCCAGTTGTCCGCGATGGGATTCTTTGAGTTCCTGTTCAATAACGGCGGTGTTTATTGGTCGGCAAACGGAGCTGTCCAGATAAACGGGAAAACGGTGAAAGACGTCGGAAATGACAGGGCTCTGCTCCGCTGCGTATATGATTCCTGGTATTGGGACGAGATTGACGGACTGGAAGGAGACCCGCGTCACAACCCGCGTAACCGTTTTGTATGGGGAGATAAGGAAAGATGAGAAAGTTCCTGTCATACTTGACGGCGCTCTTTACGCTGTGTGCCTGCTCTTCCGTTCTGGAACAGGAAGAAGTCCGGGAGATGACTACCTCTCTGGAAGACCTTCCTGTGACCATCACTTTCTCTGTGCCGGATGTGCGAATTTCCTCCCCGGAAACCAAGAGCCTGGAAGACGGAGACGGACTAATCTCCGAAGGGCGCTATCTGGACCCGGACAAACTCTATGTGGTCGTTTGCGGCGGCACGCAGAGTATCAAGTATATCCGAAAGGCCGAGATTGTTCTCGATGAGGTTACCGGGCAGCCGCTTGTGACGGTAAAACCGGTGTCGGAAATCAAGGATTATCCCCTTACGGACGGAGAAACCGAGGTGCAACTGTATTCCTTCACGGTTGAACTGGAGCTTTCGGACACCGACGACCGAACGGTATATTTCCTGGGGAATATCGATGAGAACCAGCTGGTATCGGGCTCTTATTCTTTCCAGATTCTGCCTGCAATGTTTTCTTATGATATGAAACAGGCATATTGGCAGAGCATTTCAAACGTATCCATTGGCGCACAGAAGGATAGTAGTGGCCAGCCCATCATCGTAAACGGCTCCTATCTTCCGGACGCAAAAACGGTGGCGCAGTTTCAATATGTGCCGCTAATCCGGAACTATGCCAAAATCCAGGTTACGGATGCCACGGCCGACGGAGATGACTTCGAGCTGTACAGTTATGCCGTAATCCATTATCCCAAGAAAGGAACCGTCGCTCCCTTCCGAACCAATGTCGCCAATGTCCTGGACGCCTTCAAGTTCAATACTTCCGGGGATAACTATCGCTTCAGCGGCTATGAGCGCTGCTCGTTCAATGACCTGGATGCCACCCTGCAGTATCCAGGATATATTGCGCCCGGCGTCGAGTTTGACCATATCATCCCCACCGACGAAATGTTCCAGAATCCGGAGAATAGCGACGGCAGGGTGCTCCGATATGATCCGGCTGATGACGACCAGGGCTTCTACCTCTTTGAGCGCGGTGTTCCCAGCGCCACGCTGGAGCCTACCTTCGTGATTATCCGGGGACGTTTTGGAGGAGAAGGGGAGTACTATTACTACCGGCTGGACCTGATGGAATCCAAAGTGGTGAACAACGAGTCGGTGTACCAGTACTATCCTATCTACAGGAACTTCCGCTATAACATTATGATTAACCGAATCTCTTCGGTAGGCGTTTCAACCCCGGAAGCCGCTGCCAATTCATCCGGCGTCGAAGACATTTCGGCGGATGTCTCGATGCGTCACCTCTCCGATATTTCCAACGGGCAGACGCGTTTGGTGGTGGAGCCTTTTATGGCCAGGACCTATACGGGCCCCAACGAAAACGGCTACTATTACCTCTATGCCCGTTTCTTCAATGACGTTAACTCGTCGGAGCCCAATGTGGACTGGGGCGCCGTTTCGGTTGAGCTGGAGCCGATGGAGGATCTGTCGGAGGACATCCTGGTGCTGTATGATGATGTGGGAAACGAGGTACATGCCTTCTATCCGGCGTCCCAGCAGAATAACGGTGAGAACGGATTCCGGATTATCCGCTTCAACACCAAGGCGGCCGGAGCGGAGACCAAAATGCAGAAAATCAAGATTACCGGCCGAAACCTCTATACGCACGAGGAGTATCCTCTGTACCGGGAGGTGGAAATTACACTGCAGAAGAAACAGACGATGATCGTTACTTGCGGCGTTCCGGAGCTTCCTCTTCAAAAGGAAGCAGCTCAGGTTGTGAACATAACGATTCCCGCCGGTTTGCCTTTTTCTATGTTCCCCCTGGAGTTCATCATCGAGCCGGAGCGTCTTACCCTTACTCCCGACAACCGGGTTTCGGACAACAATCTTCCCGTTCATCCCGGCCTCTCCATCTCGGATACGGAAGGGTATGCCGGAAAGACCACCATCCAGTACATCAGGACCCTTACCGAGGACGAATATAAGAGTCTCCCGGTCACGGACGGGACGGTTACTTTTTCCAGTTATTTCAAGTCCAATACCAGTGTGAGCGCAACTGCGATCTGGGTGGCGAATGATTATTTCATTAAGGGGAATACATCCTTCGACAATGTGGAAGGCCTTACCGGACATTTCTACGTTCAGGCCGACTATGAGTATCTCGATGGTTGTAATGTCGTTATCAATCTGGACAATCTGGAATACAACCTGGATGAAGAAGGGTGGATGAAGTATGACAAGAATTCAGAAATACATCTTGCGAGAGGCCATAAGGTTGCCTTCCGCTCAACCAAAACTACGAAGGGATTGAGCGGCAGTGACAAGTTCTACTGCTATAGTCCCGGTAGTGAAAAGACAGCGAGGGATGGCAGGTTCTCTATCGGCGGAAACATTGCCTCGCTCCTTGTGGGAGATAGTTTTGATGTGCTTGGTTCTACGCTTACGGACTGGTCTTTCCAGAAGTGTTTTATGAATCACGTGAACCTTACCGATGCGTCAGAACTGATTTTGCCTATGCTGACATGTCCCGCTAGCGGTTATTTGAGCCTGTTCAATGGTTGCACCAGTTTAGCTGGCGTTCCTCTACTACCTGCCACTACACTGGCAACCTCGTGTTACGAGAGTATGTTTCAAGGATGTACATCCTTGGCCGTTCTCCGCAACGATTTTGAATTGCCGGCAACCACGATGGTCCTTAACTGCTATAAGTCTATGTTCAGGAGTTCCGGGCTTACTTCGGCTCCGGCGCTCCCTGCAACCACTCTGGCAGAATCTTGCTATTACTTTATGTTTGCAGGGTGTACCTCGCTGTCAACGTCTTCGAACCCTGTTCTTCTCCCGGCCTCAAAACTGGAGAAGAATTGTTACAGGGAGATGTTCAATGGCGCAACCGGAGTGAATGAGGTCATTTGTCTGGCAACGGATAAGTCTGCGAGCGATTGTACGACCGATTGGTTGAAAAATGTGGCTGCTTCCGGAACATTCTGGGCGCCCTCAGGCGTGAGCTGGACACTTAATAGTCCGAAAGGTATTCCCGTGGGTTGGACTAGAAAGGATTATGCGATTCCGATATTCCCGGAAGATCCTCCTTTCGATGAAGAAATAGATTTATAGTGGGGGAGGGATGATTATGAAAAGAGTATTATTGATAATAGTCACTGCGTTGCTTACGCTTTCTTCCTGCTGGAAAGAGACTCCGGTCGTGGAAGAAGGCCGCACCTACGCACTGTCCTCCCTGCGCTTTGAGTTTATCATAGACCGTGTCGAAACCAAGGGCATCAAGACTGAGTGGGAGAGCGGCGACAAAGTATTTGTCTTCTTCTCGGGGGTGACCAACGCTTATGTGACAATGTCCTTTGACGGGACCGGCTGGTCTTCTTCGGCCAGCAGTGGTCTGGCCAAATTAAACCAGACCGGGGTATTGACGGCCGTATTTCTGCCGTATGTGGGTAATGTGCAGCCTGAGTACTCCGAGGGATGGCATTTTGCCTCCGTGTCAGAATCCTATTTCCTGAAGGCAGAAAAGGTAGAGTATTACATCCAGGATACGAATCATCAGATTGCCACGTTGGGAGCCAGGCTGCCAATGACCAAGGCCAACGATGAGAGTGCTCAGTTCTTTATCCCCAAGGTGCTGTGGCAAAACGAAACGATGCGGCTGGCCTGCAATGTAGTAACGCCCACAGGCCTCGCCGGGATTGCCTCGGATGGAACCGTCACCTCCTCCGTTGGCACGCAGGGTGCCTGGATGACCGGTTATCCCGCAACGGTCGCCGGGGAGCAGGGATTCTATTTCTATGGCACGATAGCCGAAACCCCGGGTTCCAATACCTACTTCGCCGTGCAAGACAATGACGGTACTTACTTCAGGCATTATTATAAAGGGAATACAACCCTGCTGCCCCGCAAGTCTTATCAACTCCCGGTTTTGGATAATATGGCAGGTGTGGGGAGTAATGTCCAGGTGAATGTGGGAGGATATCTATGGTATAGTCTGGATGACGGGACCTCTTCTCCTTTGCAAACAGGGACGGCATACGAGACTCAACCTCAGGCGGCCGGGCAAAAGCTGATTCCTTCCAAGACCGCTTGGGGAGGATTGTTGGATTCCGAGAAAGCAACGCTGGTTCCTATGACAATTGGCGGAGTACCTGGCGTACTGGTGGTGGATAAACTGATCCCTTCCCAGTATTTCTTCTTGACTGAAGGAGATTATTGGAGTTCCGCGACCGGATTCTATTTCAGGGTCGCGTCCGATGGCACCTGTTCCGTCGAAACCGGGACTCCGGAATCGGCGTATGTCCGGTCTATTTTGAATGTAAACAGTGGCAGCATCATCGATCCGATAGATGGTGGAGAAATCTAATTCGAGGGTTATGAAAGGGAATTATATAAAATATCTTCTGCTGTGCTTTCTCCAGCTGGCTTTGCTCTCCTGCATCAAGGAGACGCCGGAGAATCCTGCAGTAGAGTCTGGAAATACCATTCTATATTCGGTCACGGTGAGTCAGAGTCCGTTAACCCGCGTTGCGTTAAGTGGATCCGAGTTCGCCGACGGTTGCTATGTCTTTGAATCCGGTGATAAACTGTATGTTGAATATAGGGATGCCGGAACGCTGAAACTTTACGGCGTACTGACCCTTGTCTCGGGTGCCGGGTCGGGAACCGGGCGCTTCGAAGGAGAGCTGAAATGCCTGAATGACTTTGTTCCAGAAGATAACACTTTGCTCAATGCCACGGTGGTTGGCGCTAACGCGGCCGAGGGATTCTTCAGCTTCGGGAATCCTACCGACGATCCGGCCGTCGATCCCGGTTCAATTGTTACCGGCGTGACCTATCCCTCTTCGGTCTCTTACGCCCCCCTGCCGGAAATGGTCCAGAAATATAGCTATTTCACGGGCACAAGCACCTACGATGCTAAAAACTTCAATAATCTGACCCAGCAGTCGGTGTTCCTGCAGTTCTCTTTGGAGGTGAACCGGACGAAGCTGGACGACCCCATGGTTACCACGGTTTCCGTTAAGAACAGTGATAATCCGGTGTTCTCAATTGCGAATGTTCCCGTGACGGGTTTGTCGGCCGTTGGCCATATCGAGTGCCCCGGTGTTATTCCTGTGAGCAAGAATCCGGATATGCAGTCTGCCGAGGTCTGGGCCGATAACCTTAAGTGCGGGGATCCTTTTGCTTCCGACCTGTCATTGGAGGTGAACCATTACTACCGTGTCAAGCGCTCTTCGCTGGCCACAGACTGGTTCCGTATCAAAGCGACTAAAACAGGCACGAAAGTGACATTCCATGCCGATTACAGGAATTATCTCTATTGTAGTACAGATGGAGGTAATACTTGGTTTGTCCCCACGTCATCTATCACTTTGGCCAACATCGGTGACGAGATCTGCGTTTTAGGACGGAGAGAAAACTATAATAACGCGTACCCTGAGAATCAAAATTATGGAGCGCCGAAAGGAAATCCCCTATTTTCCACCAGTGATAATAAGCTGGTTTATATCAGCGGCAATATAATGAGCCTGCTATGTCGTCCTGATGAGGCTGATTATACTAATCCTGGGAATTGGACTGCTGGAACGTTATTGCCTGTAGACGCGTTTAATGGTACATTCTCAAAAGGTAAGGGTAATCCTATAACCTATATTGACATTAACCCCTCCGACCCTCTACTTCTCCCTGTCACTACATTAGCTACAAGATGTTATAAGGGTATGTTTCGAACGTGCACATCACTTCAATATGCGCCTGATCTTCCGGCCGAAACACCTGCGGAAGGATGCTACAGCGGTATCTTCCGTGATTGTGGAAACAATAACCTCAAACGTGTCAGGATCTTCCTCAAGGCAAAGAAAGGAGAAGGGAACAATAAGGGAGACTTTGACTATGCAAAACTGGGCGAAGGCGGTTATCTGGATAAGTGGATGGATGGGACCAATCCGGCTTCGGGTGCTTTATATTGCCACCCGGACATGCTTGCATACTGGCAAAACTACTGGACCTGGTACAACACTCAATTTGCAAACCGTCCAAATAACTGGAGCATCAACGCCTGGACAACTTACATCCAGCCGTAGGCCGTCACCACCTCTCCTGCAATTACTTAAGCGCCACGCTGCACCGCGGCGACAGTACCGCCACAACACTGTTGCCATTTTTTTGGTCCTTTCAAAAATATGTTATACATTTGCAAAAAGTGTTATACAAATGGAAACGGAAGCAAGAACACAAACGGCCTTTCGGCTAAAGGACGGCCTGCTGGAAAGACTCAAATGGCAAGCAAAGCGTGAAAAGAAATCGCTGAATGCTTTCGTTGAGGAAGTATTGGAAGAGAAGGTGGGCCGGGAACTCGTGTTCCCCAAATTGCCTCCGGAATTCTTCGAAAAGTCAAAAGAACTGGAACGCTTTGCGCTAAAGGGGACTAAACTTCCCAAGGAGTATGAGGGGCTTGATGCCAGTGAGTATCCTGAGATGGATAAGAGGCTTTTAGCAGACGCACTATATGAAAAATACATCACTCGTACCTAAGGCTTTTATAGACACCACTATTCTGGTGGATTTCATACTCCCCGAGAGACCCAAACATGCGGTTGCCCGTGATGTTTTCAATCTCATATACTCGCATTATGTAGAAGCTTCCATTTCTACGCAAAGCATTCTGGATGCTACGTATATATGTGGAAAGACGCCCTGTTTTAACCCGGATTCTTTTAGGGAGACCATTTTGTTTTTGATGGATCACGTCAACGTAAGTTATGTGGATTCGTTTGATGTGAAAACGGGGCTGAGAGATGCTTGTCCCGATATCGAGGACAGTGCACAGATCTCTTTTGCCTACAGTCAGTGCTGCGACATCATTGTAACCGCCGACAAAGAATTGCTCTCCCGTGAAGCCCCCAGACCCATGAAAGTGATGACGCCGGAAGAATTTGTGAACAACTGTCGCGCCTAATCGGCAATCGTAAACCTCACAAACGCCGTATTGCCCTCGCCGTCCACCACGGTGAGGGTATGTTTTCCAGGGACGGGGGCCAGGAGCAGTTCGTGGCGGAAGCTGGTTTCGCCCACATACGTGTTGTCCAGATGCCACCAGAGCGTGGCGTCGTTTCTGTGATGCGCGACGCGAAACACAATGCCTTCCCGCTCTCCGCTCAGTTGCCGGGGAATGGACAGTACGGATCCGGCCTGCGGGTAAATGAACTGCACGGTTGTGCCTGCCCCCCGCCGCGTGGCGCCAGTATACTCCGGGTGATACGGCTTGTAGTACCACTCCATGGCCGGTGGCAGCACAAACTCGCCCGTCCCATGATACGGACACGGCTCGCTGTCCAGCCCAGCCGCAGGGATCAGCATTTCCGTTTTGGGGCAGTCCGGACTGGCCAGCATGCCAGAATCCTGGCACACGGCCGTAATAATAGAATCTTCGCTTCGCTCAGAATGACAATTGTCATCCTGAGGAGCGTTAGCGACGAAGGATCTATCCGGCTCAGAGAACCATTCCTCGGAATAGGGGAGCAGGTTCAGGATATCAAACAGCACGGGTCCGGCGGTGTGCGCTCCCGTGAGTCCGGGGACTCCGTGGCCATCGGCATTCCCGGCCCATACGCCAATGGTGTAGGCCGGCGTCATGCCCACGGCCCAGGCGTCGCGGAAACCATAGCTGGTGCCGGTCTTCCAGGCGGCTTTGCGTACCGAGCGGATGAGCCGCCAGTCCAGTTCGTCGGGGCGGTTCACCTCCTTGAGGGCATCCAGCGTATAGAAGGCCGACAGCCCCGGGTCCGTGGCCATGCGGGAGTAGGCCGCCGTTATCTCCTTCAGCCGGCCTTCGGCCCCGCCCAGGATGAGCGACAGGCCATAGTGCTCGGGTATCTCAGTGAGGGTGGTGAGCCCCGCTTCTTTCAGCAGCGCGTGGAACTTGGGAACGCCGTACTGCCGCAGCAGGAATACGGCCGGCACGTTGAGCGAACGGGCCAGGGCTTCATCGGCCGCCACGGCCCCGTAGTACTGCCGGTCAAAGTTCTGGGGCGCAAAGCCGCCCAGATTTACGGGGATGTCGGGAAGAAGGGTCCTGGGTAAAATCACCCCTTCCTCCAGGGCGGCTTCATACAGGAACGGCTTCAAAATACTGCCGGTAGAGCGCGGGGCCGCTGCAATGTCTACGGAAACGCCCATCCTTTCCCTTTCGGGGGAGGCATTCCCCACATAAGCCACCACAGCGCCGCTTTCATTGTCTATCACTACGGCTGCCATGTCGGCAATGCCTTCCTGCGCCAGCTCGTCTGAGCGCCGGTTCACGGCGGCTTCCACGGCTTTTTGCAGGGAGAACTGGAGGGTACTCACGGTACGCACTCCCTTGGGACAGCTCTCTACGTAGTGAGGCGCCCAAGCCGGCAGCGGCAGGGGAGCACCGGGAAGCGGTTCTTCCAGGGCGGCCTCGTAGTCATCGGCGGTGATGTCTCCGTGCGCCAGGAGCCGCTTCAGAAGCCGGTTGCGCTTTTGTAGCAGTTCCTCCCGGTTCTTGCCGGGGTGGATGGAAGAGGGCGCGTTGGGAAGGACGGCCAGCGTAGCGGCCTCGGCCCAGGAGAGTTCACTGGCCGGACGCCCGAAGTACCGCCAGGCAGCGGCCTCCAGTCCCACTACGTTGCCGCCAAAGGGCGCATGTGAAGCGTAGAGTGCCAGAATGCGGCGTTTGGAGCAGCGAAGCTCCAGCCGGGTAGCCTGCACGGCCTCCACCAGCTTCTGCCACAGGTTGCGCTCTTTTCTGCGGGAGAGCCGGATTACCTGCATGGTAAGGGTGCTGCCGCCGCTCACGACATGGCCGCTGCGGACGTTATCCACGGCAGCTCTCACCAGCGCGCTCGGGTCCACGCCGGGATGCCACCAGAAGTGCCTGTCCTCGAACTGTACCAGCGCTTTGGCAAAGCGCTCCGGAACGGTGTCGCACGGCGGAAAGCGCCACTGGCCGTCGGCTGCGATGCGCGCCCCCAGCAGTTCGCCCTCGGCACTCTCGACGACTGTCGAGTAACTTATGCCTTTAAACAGTTCACGGGGTAAGCATAGCAGCCACCCTGTGAACAGAGCGGCTGCCAAAAGCCATATCCACTTCTTTTTGGTCAAGGTTACTTGGTAACTACGGCCTTTCCGCTTGCGCTGCTGGCATTCACCGTAGCGTCGTACATGGCCTCGCAGTGAATGGCCGGAAGCGTATAGGTGCCTTCATAGGCAGCCCTCAGCTGCACGCGGAACGTCTTGCTGCGGCCAGCCGGAAGGGCGAAGAACCAATCTACGCGGTCGTCGCGGATGTCCTTGAAGTCGTAGCCGTCCTCGGGCTGGGAGCCGCCGGTGAGGCGTTCGTTCACAATCTCCCAGCCGGAAGGAATGCCCATGGAAAGGGCCAGGTTGTTCAAGGCGCGGTTGGCATGGCCTTTCACGGTAATGACGGCGCTGAGACGTGTTCCCTGGGAGAGAGATGCGGGACTAATGACCGCGCCGTTTTCTCCTACATATTTTACCGCAACTTCCAGTCCGTTGGAAACCGCCTTGGCGGCCGGCTCGCGGGTTTGGGTGAGAACGGTTGCGTAGAGTTTGCCGTCGGAAAGGTTCTTCACCGTGGTGGCCCCGTTTAGTTCCCGTATGAGGAGTGATTCGGCGCTGGCTGCTTCCTCTTTTCCTATCTGGGCATGGAGGGCGCCGCTTTGCGCTTTTTCATACAGGTGGTGATAGGCTATGGCGGCAAAGGCGCTTTCCTGGGTGGACAGCATACGCTCCGGCGTTTCCTGCATCAGGGCAAAAGCATCGGCCACCCGTCCGCTGAGGGCCAGGGCATCCACGGCCAGCATGCGGTCGCGGAAGGTGGTGCCAAAGGTGAGTTCGTTGAACTCGTATTCGGGGAAGCTGCGCTTGGTGCCGTCCAGGAGGGCATCGGAGAGGGAACCCTTTCCGCTCAGGGCATAGGCCGATGCCAGTGCCCACCGGGCCTCGTCCCTCAGGCCTTCTGCAGAACGCAGGCGGTTCATGGCCGATAGGTTGGCTGCTCCGGCTCCGGCGAGAGTATACAGACGGTAGGCCTCGTCCAGGTCAGAGAAGGCTACATTTCCGGCTGCTCTGTATGCCTGGCTCATCTTGCCCTGGAAACTCTTCCAGTTTTTGAGCACGCCTGCATTCACTTCAAACCCAGCCTGCGAGGCCTCGGAGAGGAACTGTCCGGCCATGGACGATACCCACGATGCGGACGGACCGCCCTCCCAGTAAGCGAAGCCGCCATCGGCCTGCTGACGGGAGTACAGCATCTTGATGAGGCCGGGAATGAGTGCCCGGGCCTCCTTGGCATCGGCCTCTGGAAGGAGCGGCATCAGGTGCAGCAGAGTAAGGCCGCGGGCGCTGAGCTGCTCGGCACAGTTATACGGGTAGTTTTTCATGGAGATGAACAGCCCGTGCACATCCAGTGCAGGCAGCGTCGCCAGTTGGAGCGTATTTCCGTTAACGCTGGCCGATGCGCCCGGCTCCAACACCATGCGTTCCACGTTCGTCCTTACGGGGTTCGGGTTGCGTACCTCCAAGGCTACGGTTTCCGTGGCCTTGTGGCCGCCGCCGGTTGCCGTGATGGTGATATGGGAAATGCCCTCGGCGCTGCCGGCCGTGAGCGGGAAGCGCAGCAGGCGGTCCTCTTTGGTGCTGAACGTTACTTTCTGGGTCCCGCCGCCCTGGAGGGGACCATCGGCCTTCACGGTGATGGTGGCCTCTCCCAGTTTGTCCTCCATGGCGAAGACGTTCACCGCGGCCTGGGTGGTTTCGCCGGTGCCCATCACGCGGGGCAGGGTGGTGACCACCATGAGGGGATTCTGCACGGAGACGGTTTTCTCCAGTTTGCCGTAGGCGCCGTCGTGCCCGGCGATGAGCATCACACGCACGCTGCCCACGTACATGGGAAGCTGGAGTTTGAGAATATCGGTACCCTTTTCCAGAGTCTTGGGCGCTTTGTAGAGGACCACCGGGTTAAAGCGATTGTCCTTTCGGGCGCTGCGCACGGCGTCTTCGTCACCGCCGATGGCCGCCAGCGGCGAGAAGCGTCCGCTGAACGCGCCGATCACCTGGTCGTAGAGATCCCATGTATTGACGATAAGGGCCTCGTCCTTGTACATCCGGCTCCAGGGATCGGGGGTCTTGAAGGCGGTAAGGTCCAGAAGGCCTTCGTCCACAATGGCCAGGGTATAGGTCATGGGTTTCCCGTTCTTCTCGGAAATCTTGACGAGGAAGGGTTCCTCGGGATGGAGAACATCCGGCATCTGAATGACAGGCTCCAGGTGCGAGGCGGCGTTTTCCACCTTCACGCGCTGTACGCCGTACAGACGCAGGGGAAGGTCGTTGGCCGATGCACCATAGGGTTGCAGCAGCGTTACCTGCACATAGATGTTGGGTGCCATGTCGGGCGATACGGT
>DGHE01000037.1:34754-35908 GCA_002392525.1 Bacteroidales bacterium UBA3856
CCGCCGGTATTCATCAGTTCCACGAGGGCTCTTCCGCCCGGTGCCGCCGGTATGTACACGGTGGCTTTCTCTCCCACCGCATAGGACGGCTTGTCGGTTGAGAGGGTAATCATGGTGAGGGCCTCAGGGTCTCTGCGGCTGGCACGGCCTCGGTACTCGGGCCAATCTACCGTAAAGCTGGTGCCGCTTACGTGCCCGCTCTGCGTATCTTGAGCCAGAACCACATAACGGCCCCATTCGGGATAGTCCACCTGGAAGCTGAAGGAGGCACCCTCGGCTCCTACGGTCGCGGTTCCTCCCTTCACTTTGGTCACGGAACTGCCGTTTACATAGGCGTCCAGGGAACCGCCGGCGTTGTCCCACCACCAGTTCCAGCCGGCTTTGTAAATGGCATATTCCACTTTGTGCCCCTTCACGCGCTGGCCTTTGGCGTCAACGACGGCCAGTTGGAAGGTGTGCTTCTTGTCGGTCTCCAGGAATTCACCCTCGGGGATACGGATTCCCACGTAGGAACTGTAGGGAGAGAAGGGAAGGGTCTCGGTGGTGAAGCTCTCGTCTCCGCCGGGCTCTTCCACGCTGGTGGTGACGAAGGCCTGCAGCATGCCGGGCGCATTCTGGGCGGCGGGGAGTTTTACCTGCGCCTGGAGGGTCCCGGCGGCATCCAGCCGGCCTTCAAACAGCACCTGCTCGTCGGCAGAGAAGCTGGAGGAGGGCTGGGTAAAGATATATTTCTCAAATCCCTTGAACGGGGAACCGCTCACTTTCTTCAGGGTGGCTTTGGCCCTTACCGGCAGGTTTCCGGCCACGCCGCCGCTGAGCCAGGCTGCGCTCACGGGCACCTGGATGGTCTTCCCGGCTTCCAGTACGGAGGGGAAGGAGGTGTTCACCTTGAGGCGGTTGGGCTTTACGGTCTCAATGTGCAGCACTTTGTGGAAGCTGCTGCCGCCCACTTTGAGGTAAGCGTTCCAGTAGCCGGTGGGGTCATCGGCCTTGGTGGGAACGTCAAAGCTGTAGAAGCCGTCGGTGCCTTTCCGGGTGAGTTTTCCGTAGAACTGTCCGGCGGGGGTGTACACTTCCAGGGTGGCCGGGTGGCTTTCGGGAAGGGCTTTCCCCTTGTCGGCCACGATGGCCGATACGTGCAGGGTGTCGCCGGG
>DGHE01000037.1:36030-40071 GCA_002392525.1 Bacteroidales bacterium UBA3856
ACGTCAAAGCGGCTCATGGAGCGCTGGCCGCCTTCCGTAACCTTGAGGTAGGCGGAGCTGCCGCCGGCTTTGGCCACAACGGCGAAGGGGGTGCGGCTGAGTTCGATGGTGGCCAGGCCGTTTTCGTTGGTCTTCCCCTTTCCGATGCGCTGGAGCTGGTAGTCATAGACTTCCACGCTGGCGCCATAGACGGGGCCGGCCGTGATAAGGTCGGTGGCGGCTACCCAGAGGTTCTTGCCGCCGGCATATTCGGCCATGAGACCCAGGTCGCTGGAAAGGAGCTGACAGGCCGGGAAACGGTCTCCATCCATGTAATAGGACGGTTTGGTGGGGTCATCGGCCTCTTTCCAGTTGTACTCTCTCCAATCGTAGAAGTTGTCCCAGTAGTAGGGCTCGGGGGAGTCCCAGACAGCTTCTTCCTCGGGGCTGGGCTTGCCGCTGGGCGTACTCATTGCCTGCTGGATTTCCTTGCCGCCATAGAGACTCTGGTCCATGCGGAAGCAGATGCGAATACGGTAAATGGCACCGGGCTCCTGTTTGATGAGACCGCTGAGGTCCAGACTGTGGGTATTCCACTGGTGCAGGTCCTTTGTGGCGTCCAGGGGAATATCGGCCTTGTAGATGAGGCGCCCGCTGCGACGAAGGCTGCTGCCTCCGCCCAGGTCGTTGTCTTGCAGGAACATGAGGATGTTCTGCTCGTAAATCTTGATCACGCGTACCTCCACGGCGCTCAGGTTCACGGCATTGAAGGGAACGATGAGTTGCTGTTTGTCGGGCAGGATGTTTCCCTGGAAGGGGAACTTGACGGCAGGTTTCTCCTCTTTTTCCCGGAAGATCTTCTCGTAGTCCTGTGTGAGGGTATGGCCGTTTTCATTCCTCAGGCCTTTATCCAGGGTGAGTTTGAGGTCTCCTGTGCGGCTTTCAAAATGCACGCGGAGGAGGTTGCCCTGTACCTGGACATAGCTGCGGGCGGCTCCTTCAAGTTCTACCATGCCTTTGTCTTTGGCATTGGCCGGGATGTCGCTCAACTCTACTTCAATGCACGTCTCGGCAAGGGTTGCCTGCACCACGCGGAATTCCTGTCCGTTGTCAGGCTCGGCTTCTTCCTGGACGGGCGTCCCGGCCTTGCCTTTAACGGTGATGCCGTAGCTGAAGGTTTCCGGAGCGCCCGGGATGAGCTTTCCCAGTGCGAACTTTACCTGATACACCAGGCCTTCCCGCAGGGCACCATCGGCCGGAATAAAACTCACGGACTGGCTGCCGTTCCACGTGACTTCGCCCTTGACGACGGGTTTGATGGTGAAAAGGCCTTCCGTAGGCATGGCGGTAGCATCCTCCGCGAGATCTATCCGCAGCGGAGTGTCGGCGGTAATGATGCCACCGGTATATGCCTTGATGTAGGGGGCAAAATCCTGGGCCGACGGTTCCTGTGCCGTCTTCTTGGGTCCGCAGGCGGCCACGAGCATTGCTGCGGCCAGCACTAAAATCCGAGCGTGATTTGTAAACATTTGGTTATGTGGTTTCTATGGAATTTCTCCCCGTCGTTTCGACCGGGGAGAAATCTTGTAAAATGTTGACAATAAACTTATTGCGCATCACGGTAGGAGTGGAACCCTTCACGGAAACGTTCCAGTCCGTCCAGAAGCCGGGTACGGGGACAGGCGATGTTGAGGCGTTCGAAGCCTTTGCCGGCTTCTCCATAGATGGTTCCGGTGCTCAGTACCAGGCCCTGTTTTTCCCGAAGGTGATTGGCAAAGCGCTCGCTGAACCCTTCAATGCTTTCTCCGGGTTTTCGGGCACTGCGGCAGTCCAGCCACATGAGGTAGGTTCCCTCAAGCGGCAGAACGTTGACCTGCGGCAGTTCATCTTCCAGGTAGCAGCTCACAGTCCGGGCGTTGTGCCAGAGGTAGCTGCGGAGCTCATCCAGCCAGGCGCCGCCCTTGCTGTAGGCTGCCTGGAGGGCCGCAACACCGAATACGTTCACGTCACAGCACTCGTTGTCGTTGATGGCGCGGTCCATTTTGGCCAGAATTTCCGTTTGGGCCGCGTAGATGTTGGCAATTTGGATACCGGCAATGTTCCAGGCCTTGGTGGGGGAGATGCAGGATACCGAATTCTCCACATACTGCGCAGGCAGGGTAGCCCAGGGGGTGTAGTCGTGGCCGGGATAGGTGAGCTCGCAGTGAATTTCGTCAGACACCACGAACACATTGTTGCGACGGCAGATTTCTCCCATGAGGAGCAGTTCCTCGCGGGTCCATACGCGGCCGGCCGGGTTGTGGGGGTTGCACAGCAGGAATACCTTGGCCTCCTTGGTCTTGGCCTCGAAGTCGTCCCAGTCCACAATGTAGCGGGAGCCGTCATAGCGCAGCGGGTTCACCAGCTGCTCGCATTTGTTGTTGCGGATGGCCGGGAAGAAGGCGTTGTAGCAGGGCGTCTGCACCAGCACTTTGTCTCCTGGCACGGTCATGGCCTTGATGGCGGCGCTGTACGCGGCAATGACACCGGTGGTGGGGACAATGGTTTCCCGGCCGATGCCCTCCCAGCCGTGCCGCTCGCGGAACCACTGGCTCATGACGTCAAAATACGAGTCTGGTACCAGCTCGTAGCCAAAGACACCGTGGTCCAGGCGTTTTTGGAGGGCTTCCTTGATCTCGGGAGCCACCTCAAAGTCCATATCGGCCACCCACATGGGCAGCGTGCCGGGGTAGAGGTCCCACTTTACGCTCTCGGAATTCCGGCGGTCGGGGCAGGTGTCAAAGTTGTAGCGTGTCATTCTGAGCGGTTTATTGTCAATCAGAGCTTTTTTTGTCATTCTGAGCGAAGCGAAGAATCTATGATTTCGCAGTCTCCCGGTTTCTTGATGTTCTCATCCAGGATAATCTCTCCAATGGACCCGGCCTCGATGCGGCCGCTGCGGGGGTTCTTCACGCTCACTACATGGCCTTTCACGGTAGCCTGAACCGTGCTGTACTCAAAAGCGAGGTCTGCGTCGGGTTCAAAGGTGCAGTCTTCCAGGATAAGGTTTTCGCAGTAGCACAGGGGCTGGCTTCCGCCAATGTGGCAGCGCACCAGCTTCAGGTTCTTTGCGTACCAGCCCAGGAATTCTCCGTTAATGCGGGAGTCGTAAACGGTTACGTTCTCGCTTTCCCAGAAGGCATCCTTGGTGTCGAGGTTGGAGTTGCGGATGACTACGTTCTTGGAGTACTGGAAGGAGTAGTTGCCCTGCAGCTTGAAGTTATCCACCTCGATGTTGTCCGTGTGCATGAAGATGTAGTTGGCATTGACGGCCTCTACATTCTTGAGGGTTACTTTGTCGCAGTCCCAGAAAGTCTCCTGGGCGTCGGTGAACTTCACGTTTTCCAGGTAGGTGCCGGTAATGCGGCGGAACATCTTGGGAGCCTCGATGAGGGTGTCGTACATCTTGCAGTCACGAGTGTACCACAGCGCAGCGCGGGCACCCTCGCGGAAGATGCAGTTCTTGATGGTAAATCCGTCGCACTCCCAGAAGGGGTACTTGCCTTTGAATTCACAATTGACGGCCTCGATGTCCTTCCCTTCCTTGAGGGAGGATTCACCGGGGCCGATGACTACGTTTTCCAGACGGAGACCGTCCTTCTTACAATATAAAGGCCTTTCGCCTTCGAAATACTTATCACAAATCGTTTCCATATACTTGCAAAGGTAGTAAAATTTAATAAAAATAGTGTGCGCGCCGTATAGGATTGCCGCGCTTCCGCCGAATCGGCCTTCTCCGGTCCGTCCTCGTTTACCGCGTTGACACGGAATCGCCATTCTACGGCACTCTGGCTGTCAACGCGGTCGCATTTTTGGCGTTTTAGGCCTCTTTCCGTGCCGCGTTGACGCCAAATCGGCCTTCTGTGCA
This sequence comes from Bacteroidales bacterium UBA3856, assembly GCA_002392525.1. The sequence goes on from DGHE01000037.1 coordinate 39,917, forward strand.
TTCTGCGTGTCGACGCGGTAAGGGTGAGCCGACAAAAACGCGTAAGGGGTAGACGGTGCAGGTTCAGGGACAGGCGGCGCAGGTTCCGGGTGTCAACGGCGCAGGTTCCAAAACAGGGGCTGAACCTGCGCCGCGAATCGGCCTTCTGCGTTGCT
>DGHE01000037.1:40129-41539 GCA_002392525.1 Bacteroidales bacterium UBA3856
GGTGGCGCAGGTTTCGGCCCTAAAAAGGAACCTGCGCCAATGGGGTGCCAGTGGGCTTTTTCGCAACTCCCCAGCGTAACTTTTCTTTTTTGCAAAGACACAAAAATATTACATAAAAGTAACTTACCTTTATGTAATTTTTTAATGCCTCGGGAATGTCTTGTAGACTATGCCTTGAGCACATCTCACGTTATGTCGATTCCGACCGGGAAAATACTTTTGTCATTGTAGATCCCTTTTCGAACTTATTCAGCGGAAGTTGCTTCTGTCAAAACAAAACAAAATCTTCAGTGCTTTATTCAGAGGCTATTGATTATAAGATTGTATTTTTTTATTTTTACCGTACACGAATCTAATAAGATTAATGATTAATATGAAACAGTTTATTCTATCTGCGATACTGTTTGTGATTGCAATGCCCTGCTTTGCTCAGCGGGATGTTAAAACACTGGAAGGACAGACTCCGGAACAGATCATAGCCATTTTCGGAACGCCGGTTGTTAATGATTATTCCATGACTGAGTATATGTGCCCTGTGGTGTTCTACGGAACCAGTAAGTTCTTCTTTGTAGATACTAGTGAGAACAGCACGCCAAATTGGGCCTGCCAGGATATAGAAACCAGTGATTCTGGACTAAGTGTTCTGTCAGACTACATTGACGGCGGAATTAAGGTTGGAGATCCGTTCTCCAAACTCCAGAGCATAGATTTCGTTCATTCACAATACGGCCGGAACAAGGATGGTAATGCTCTCAAAGCCAGCGAGACGGCGTATGATATTATTTCTCACCCTGCTAATTATGTAGTGTTCGAGGAAGAATATCAGAGCATTTATTTCTCGGTTGAGAACGGAATAATTACAGCATTCTCCGTCATCTCAAAGGAAGACACTCCTTATCCTAACTACGATTTCTCCATCTCTATCTGGTAATTGAAAGGGATGTATAACACAAAAGACGGGCTCCGTGGTGGGGCCCGTCTTTTTGTGTTGCTATTTCATGGGGATTACATCATGCCACCAGCGGGCATGGCGGGGGCGGCCGGAGCGGGCTCCGGGATGTCCACGATGCCGCATTCGGTGGTGAGGAACATGCCGGCTACGCTGGCAGCGTTCTCCAGGGCCACGCGGGACACCTTGGTGGGGTCGATGACGCCGGCCTCGTACATGTTCACATATTCGTCGGTACGGGCGTTGTAACCGAAGTCGCCCTTGCCTTCGCGGATCTTGTTGATGATCACGGAAGCTTCCACGCCGGCGTTGGCGGCAATCTGGCGCAGCGGCTCTTCGATGGCGCGCTCGATGATGCGGATACCGGTGGTCTCGTCGTCGTTGTCACCCTTGAGGTTCTTCAGGGCCTCGGCGGCACGGATGTAGGCAACACCGCCGCCCGGCAGGTAACCTTCTTCCAC
>DGHE01000170.1:0-2287 GCA_002392525.1 Bacteroidales bacterium UBA3856
ATGAAGGGTTTCTCCATGCCGAAGTTCTCGGCGTTGAAGTTTTTCACTTTGCCGGCGAAGGTGACGGGCATGTCCTTGAACTCTTCCACGTAATCGATGCCACAGTAACCGTCGCAAAGATTCTTCCAGAAGGTGTTCACATCCTGTCCCACGGATGAGATGACGCCCATGCCGGTAATAACTACTCTCTTAGGTTCCATATATTTATTCTTTTTATTCAGTTAGATTCTTCGCTTCGCTCAGAATGACAAAGGGGATTGCTCAGAAGACTCTCCGCTCCGCCGATGATATCATCTACAATATCGGCGGCGCTTTCCCGCCGTTTAATCATGCCGGCTACTTCCCCGGCCAGGAAACTGCCACCGGCAAGGTCTCCGTCAAAGACGGCCTTGCGGAGGGAGCCGGTCCCGAAGGCGCGGATGGCATCGGCCTGTACCGAAGGGTCTGCCTCCATCTTGGCGAACTGCTTGGTGAAGGGGGTCTTGAGCGCGCGAACGGCGTCTCCGAGGGACTTGCCGGTAACCATGGTGCTTACGTCGGAGGCCTTGATGAGGCGATCTTTATAAACATCGTGCACGCGGCATTCATCGGCCACCAGAAAACGGGTTCCGACTTGTACGCCGCAGGCGCCCAGCATGAAGGCTGCCGCTGCGCCGCGTCCGTCGAAGATTCCGCCGGCGGCGAGCACCGGAATGTGTACGGCATCCACCACCTGCGGCACCAGGGCCATGGTGTGGGTGTCTCCCACGTGACCGCCGCTCTCGGCGCCCTCGGCAATGACGGCCGTGGCACCCAGCTCTTCCATCTTGATGGCGTAGGCAACCGAAGCTACCACAGGGATGACGCGGATACCGGCCCCCAGCCATTTCTCCATGTACGGGGCGGGGGAGCCGGCGCCCGTCGTGAGGATGGTCACGCCTTCTTCCACCACCAGGTCTGCGATTTCTGCGGCATTGGGGGCTGCCAGCATGATGTTGACGCCGAAGGGTTTGTCCGTGAGCTCGCGGGCTTTGCGGATCTCGGCACGAACGGCCTCGGTCCCGGCATTGATGGACGAAATGAGCCCAAGGCCGCCCGCATTGGATACGGCAGCGGCCAGGCGCGCATCGGCAATCCATGCCATACCTCCCTGGAACAGGGGTTTCTCAATTCCCAATATATTGGTGATCGCTGTTTTCATATAAAGTGCAAAGGTAATGATTTTCATGCGATTTTACAAAGTAGCCCCCGCGGGCGCTGGGATTCATTGTTTTTTGCTATCTTTGTAGATGCATTCAAAATGCAGTGATCACCTATTATGCGAACAACTGAACAATCTTCTCATTACGACCACCTGGACGCCATGTCCACTCTGGAAATCCTCCAGGGTATCAACGCCGAAGACCGCGGCGTGGCTGTGGCAGTTTCCGAAGCTATTCCCGCCATCGAAACCATCGTTGACGGTATCGTGGAGCGCGTTCCCAAGGGAGGGCGCATTTTTTATCTGGGCGCCGGCACTTCCGGCCGCCTGGGCATCGTAGACGCCTCCGAAATCCCGCCCACCTACGGCGTAAAAGACCTTTTCATCGGCATCATGGCCGGTGGAGACGGGGCCATCCGCAACGCCGTGGAAGGAGCCGAGGACGACTGGGAGCAGGGATGGCTGGACCTTCAGCCTTTCCACCCCACCAAGGAAGACACGGTCATCGGCATTACCGCCAGCGGCGGAGCCCCCTATGTGGTGGGTGCCATCCGCAAGGCCCGCGAGATGGGTCTTCTCACCGGAGTCATCACCAACAACGCCGAGAGCCTTTCCACCGAGGCCGCAGAGGTTCCGATGGTCGCTACCGTCGGCCCGGAATTCGTCACCGGTTCCACGCGCATGAAATCCGGCACATCGGCCAAGCTCATCCTTAACATGATTTCCACGGCCACCATGATTCGCCTGGGCCACGTGCAGGGCAACAAGATGGTGGACATGCAGCTCACCAACAAGAAGCTGGTAGACCGCGGCACGCGCATGATCATGGAGAAGACCGGTATCGAAGACTACGAAAAGGCCAAGGCCATGCTCCTGGAATATGGACAGGTGCGTGCCGCCGTAGAAGCCTACCTTAAAAAATAAGACTATGTGGCAGAGACAACAGACTCTATACCTTCTTATCGCCGCCATCCTGGTGGCTGTGCTCAGTTTTAACAATGCCTATACGGTGGCCAGTACTGAAGGCCTCCGGGAAGTGAGCTACTGGCAGCTCCAGGCGCCCTACTTCGGCATTCTGCTGGGCATTCTGGCTTTCGGGGTACTGCT
>DGHE01000170.1:2399-3212 GCA_002392525.1 Bacteroidales bacterium UBA3856
GGCATCATCGCCCTGGGCATGCAGGTGTGGCTCGCCTACATGTACTTCACCTTCGAAGGCCCCGTGTTCAGCCTCACCGTCATCCTGCCGCTGGGCATTGCCGTATTCTGCTTCCTGGCGGCCCGCGGCTGTTTCCAGGACCAGCTCATGGTAGAAAGCGCCATGCGCATCCGTGAAAGAAGAAAACGTAACAAATAATTAACGCTTGCTATGAAACCTACACTCCTTGTACTCGCTGCCGGCATGGGCAGCCGCTATGGCGGTCTCAAACAGATGGACGGCCTGGGCCCCAACGGGGAAACCATCATTGACTACTCCATTCACGACGCCGTGGAAGCCGGCTTCGGCAAAGTGGTATATATTGTCCGTGAGTCCTTCAAGGCCGATATGGAAGCCCACGTGAAAGAGCGCTATGCCCATGTGAAAACTGTGGACGGCGAGCCTCTTCAGTTTGTGTTCGTCACCCAGGAACTCAACAAGATTCCCGCCGGGTTCACCGTGCCCGAGACCCGCGTCAAGCCCTGGGGCACCGCCCACGCCATGCTCATGGCGGCCGATGTCATCCACGAACCCTTCGCCGTCATCAATGGTGACGACTTCTACGGAAAGGAATCCTTCCAGATTCTGGCCGATTGGTGCCGCGCCCACGAAAAGACCGAGGGCGAGTACTGCATCGTAGGCTTCGAGCTGGAGAACACCCTCTCCGAGAACGGAACCGTGTCCCGCGGCATCTGCTCGTACGACGACAAGAACATCCTCACCGGCATCGCCGAGCACCTGGAAATTGGCAAGGAGGCCGACGGCAAGGTGTAC
>DGHE01000170.1:3332-7851 GCA_002392525.1 Bacteroidales bacterium UBA3856
ACATGTGGGGCTTCACCCCCGACTACTTCGTAAAGAGCGCTTCCATCTTCGAGGACTTCCTCAAAAAGAATATCCAGGAGCCCAAAAAAGAGTTCTATATCCCTTACGCCGTAGATGTTATCGTGAAGGGCGGCAACGGCAGCTGCGAGGTGCTTTCCACCCCGTCCCACTGGTTCGGCGTCACCTTCAAGGAAGACCGTCCCGGCGTGGTGGCTAAGTTTGCCCAGCTGGTAAAAGACGGTGTTTATCCCAGCCCCCTTTATTAGCCGTATGCAACTGTTCGCCCGCAAAGTTAACAACTATGACCTCTATGCCAATCACGCCTGGTATGCGCCGGGCGTGAAGGGCATGTTCGGCCTTTTCGGCTGGTTCCTCCTGGGTAATCTCCTGGGCGGTCTCGTTACCAGCGTCCTCCTGTTTTTGGTACCTCAGGAGATTGTGATGAAATATGAGATGGTGGTGGTTTATCCGCTGTCATTCCTGCCGGCCATGATTTATGTGGCATCCAAAAGCCAGCATAACAGCCTCTTCGAGACAGGATATAGGCTTAACAGCAGCCATTTTGGCCCGTTCAAGGGCTGGCAGCTGGCGCTTGTCACCGTGGTGCTCACCTACAGTTTCATGTTCGCCACAGACTATGTGAACTACCTTAATTATAAGGTAACCACGGCATCTCCTCTCATGAAGCAGTTCTATGACGTTCTCATGAAGGCAATGGAACAGCTTATGGCCGGCCCTTTCTGGAGCTCCTTCCTGGTGACGGCCATCTTCGCTCCCATCTTTGAGGAGTGGATGTGCCGGGGCATGGTGCTGCGCGGCTTGCTGTCCAAGATGAAGCCCGCCTGGGCCATCGTGATATCGGCTCTTTTCTTCGCCGTTATCCACATGAACCCCTGGCAGGCGCTCAATGCCTTCCTCATGGGCCTTGTGATGGGCTACATCTACTACAAGACGGGCTCCCTGTGGCTTACCATGCTCATTCACTTTGTGAACAACGGTACTTCCGTGGTGGTGGCTCAGCTGACCTCGGTGGAAGAGAGCACCTACTTTTACGAGACCATGGCCCCCGTCACCTATGGGATTGTTTCCGTTGTCGCCGTTTGCGTCCTTGCCGCCTGCCTCTGGGCTTTCAAGCGCATCCCGCTGGAGCAGGAGCGCGGCAACATTGACACCGTTGAACTCAAAGTAGACTGATATGGGAGACAAGTGGGCCTGGCTCAAACGGAAAGACCATAACTACCTGCTGCCGTTCGTGATTGTGGTAACGACGGTAGTAGCCCTTTGGCTGCTTTTCTTTGCGCACAACAGCGTAATCAACTGGATTAAGGCCTCTGTTGAGGAAAAGAGCCAGGAGGCCGAGATGGCCCGTCTTCAGGCAGAGATTGACGAAATGGACCGCGAAATCGAGAACCTTCGCACCAACCGCGATTCCCTGGAGAGTTTTGCCCGCGAAACGTATTATTTTGCGGCTCCGGGAGACGACGTGTATATTGTAGAGTAGAGTTTGGCAGTTTGGACGGCGGCGGCAACGTCGTGGGAACGGAGCCAGGTGGCGCCTTTCTCCAAAGCGGCGAACTGAATGACTTCTGTTGCGGGCATCGCTTCTTCGGGAGTGATGCCCAGCGCTTTATAGATCATGCTCTTGCGGGAAACGCCCACAAGGACTTCCTGCGGGAATGCTTCCACCACTTCATCCAGCCGTGCGAGCACTTCGTAATTCTGCTCCAGCGTCTTGCCAAAGCCAAAGCCCGGATCCAGGATCCATTCGCGGATGCCGTTCTCATCGGCCTTCGTGGAAAAATCCCGGAACCATGCCAGGATGTCCTCGGTGGTGGCGCAGGAAGGGCACATGGCCACGTACGGAAGCCCCAGCCGGCCCACCGTCCGGAGCATGTCGGGGTCCAGTTCACCGCCGCCGATGTCGTTGACGATATACGGGCCGATGACATCGTACGTTCTTCGAACGATCTCTGCCCGGTATGTGTCCACGGAGAGGGCCGGAACACCTTCATGGGCCAATGCGTTCAGGGTGGGTTCCAATCGGCCCCATTCCTCTTCCATCGAGGGACGCGGTGCGCCGGGACGGGTGCTGCAGGCGCCGAGATCTACGACATCGGCCCCCTCCTCAAACATCTGGTGAATGCGGGGAATGGCGTTTTGAACCTCCGGTACGCGGCTTCCGGAGTAGAAGGAATCCGGCGTGAGGTTCACGATTCCCATGATATGTACAGGTCCAATCATAAATCAAAGTTACGACAAATTTTCGTATCTTTGTAGGATATCATCGATATATTATGCTCATCGTACTAGAAGGTTTGGACGGGGCGGGAAAATCCACCCAGGTCGCACTGCTGAAAGAATATCTGCTGCAACGCTGCGGCAGCCTGGAATACATTCATTTTCCCCGTTATCAGGCTCCGGTGTACGGAGACCTCATTTCCCGTTTCCTTCGTGGAGACTTCGGGGCCAACGAAGCAGTGCATCCGCAACTGGTAGCGCTGCTTTTTGCCGAAGACCGTCACGGCGCGGGCCCGGGCATCAAGAAGGCCCTGGAGGAGGGCAAAACGGTTCTGCTGGACCGCTATGTGTACTCCAATATTGCCTATCAGTGCTCCAAACTGCCCGAAGGCCCTGAGCAGGATGCCCTCCGCGACTGGATCTTCCATACCGAGTATGGTAATTTTGAACTTCCGAAGCCGGATCTCAACATCTTCCTGGACGTGCCCATCGACTTTGTTGAGGAAAGCCTCTCCATGCACCGCGAGGGCAATGACCGCGATTATCTCGCCGGAGCCCAGGACATTCACGAGGCTTCCATCGAGTTCCAGAAGAGCGTCCGCAGCCTGTACGTGAAGGAGACCGAGCGCGACGCACAGTTCCAGCGCATCGACTGTGCCGATGAAAGCGGCCACATGCTGCCGCCCGATGCCATCTTCGCGAAGATTCAGGCTGTCGTAGATCCGTTTCTGAAATGAAAAGAGGGTATCTTCGTCTGAGGCGCCGCGCTGCGGGCCTGCTGGGTATTGTGTTCCTGATTTCGGGTATTCTTAAACTGTGGGACCCGGTGGGGACCATGCTCATCGTGACGGAGTACCTCAAGTTCCTGCATATGCCCTGGCTCATTCCGGCAGCCAAGGGCCTTGGCATTGCCCTGTGCACGACGGAGTGCGCCGTGGGCATCGGCCTTATTACCGGCGTGCTGCGGAAAGTATCGGCCATTGTGGCCTGCGTGATGCTGGGCGGGTTTACGCTCCTGACGCTGGCGCTGTGGATTTTTGATGCGCCCATGGACTGCGGCTGTTTTGGCGAGGCAATCCACTTGACGCATGCGCAAAGTTTCCTCAAGAATGTCGCACTCCTGCTTGTGGCGGTACTGGCTTTTGTCCCTTTCCGTGAATTTGGGCACGCACGGGGCAGCAAGGCGGTATCGGCCAGTGTAGCCATGCTGGCCATTGTCGCTGCGGTTGTCTATAGCAATACGCACCTTCCCATTGTGGATTTCACGCCCTTCAACTGGGGTTCCCGCCTGTTTGCTTCGCTGGATGACGAAGCCGAAGAAGAAGAGTTCCGGAAGGCTCCCATCCTGAGTTTCCATAATGCCGACGGAGAGTATCTGGACGACATGGCCGCGACCGGAAAGGTGGTTATTTTTTCGGTCTACGACCCTTCGAACGCAGACTGGGTCCTGCTGGAAGAGCACTACCGCACAGCGTCTCTTTCGGATGCGCTGCCCATGGTACTGGTAGCCGGCCGCCCCGAAGACGTGCGGCTTCCCATGGACATCGAGCCTTTCTTTGCCGATTATAAAACCCTCATCACCCTCAACCGTTCCAATGGAGGCGGCTCCTATTTCTATGACGGCGAACTCATGCACAAGTGGGGCGTACGCCAATGCCCCGACACCCTGGTGGAAGACCTGAACGGAGACCCCGACGCTCTGTCAACACGGCATGTCACAAGACGAAGAGTGACCGCTCAGGGCTTCTGTGTTGCCCTGGCGGCCATTCTCATGCTACTTTAAGTGGCGCCAAATCTATAATCCGTTGATGGCGCCGTCCAGCCACTCGAGACGCTGGGTGTAGAAGGTCTTCATGTACGAGACGGCCTCGGACCAGTTGCGGAAGTTGTCCGGCGGGGAGTAGTAGCCGCGTTTGGCGCGGGGGTTCTTACCGCCGCTCACGTTGTGGTCGTAGGCCAGCTTGTTGTACTCCGTCATCTTGTCAATGAAGCCGGGAATCTTGTCCAGGCGGGGCTTCACCAGGTTCCAGCGTTCCTTGAGGGCGGCTACAAACAGCGGGTCCTCAAACATATACTGGTAGTAACTCTTGCGGGAACCGTCCCAGTCTCCGTTTTCAAAGGAACCGCCCCGGATCTTGATGAACCATCCGGCGGGACCGGCCTCTCCGGCAGGCAGGTTAAAGTCGTTCTGCAGGTAGCTGCAGTTACCAAGGGCCAGGTCAAAATCCCAGACCAGGGGCATGAACAGCTTGGTATCCTTGTCCTTGGCAAAGTAGGTGGA
>DGHE01000170.1:7932-9514 GCA_002392525.1 Bacteroidales bacterium UBA3856
CGTCCACGTTCATGGTGAGTTCCTGAACGATATAGTTGCCGATGAAACTGTACAGGTCCACCATGGACTGGTAACCGGTTTCGGGATCAAAGGAACGGGCCTTGAGGAGGCGCTCCACCTCGTTCACGTAGTCCGTGATGTACTTCATCTGCGCCTGGGCATCGGCCGAATTGTCCGGCGTGTAGTAGTCCCCGAAGTCCGGCTCCTTGAACTTGATCTTTTTCTCGAAGGTGGACGTGCGGAAGTAGCGGTCGAAGTCGCTCTTGTTGTCAATTTCCAGGAGGTATCCGCCGTCGGTCTGGCCCGGCTCCACCACCGTGATGGGAATCTTGTTCTCGCGGTCCACTTCCTTGTCTTCCACCAGCAGGTAGCAGCCGCCGTACTCTCCGTTAAAATAGACCTCGGCCGCGCGGTACTTGGGTGTCCAGGGCATGGAAACCATGCGGGCGATACGGAGCGCCACCGCATTGCGGAGCAGGGTGGGGTCCTGGACATCGGCCAGGAGAATCCAGTCCTTGTCTCCCTTCATGCCAAATACCTTGCGGTGCTCATCCAGCTTGATCTTGTAGGGGCGCTTGATGCCGTTCTCGGCGTCCCAGGTAGTGTTGCCACGGCCGCGGATCTTCATCTTGAGCACCTTGGAGTCGGTCTCGTAGTCGTCCTTGTCCTTGTACATGCCCTTGGGATCCCGGAAGCGGACAGTGCCATCCACCCAGGTGTACTCACCCTCGGCGCGACGCTGCGTGGGCGTTGTCCAGGTAATGTCAATGCGGGGGAAATCGGCCAGGGCCGATACCGGATTGTAGGTAGGGTAGTCCGGCAAATCGGCACCCGTATCCTCCCAGGTGCGGTAAGAGCCGGGAACCGGGTCGGGGTCGGGATCGGGGTCGGGATCAGGGTCGGGATCCGGCCCCGGCGTCTCCCCCTTGGAAATGATGATGTTGCAGGTGGCGCTCACCTTCTTGTCCGGGGTGGATACGCGGATGCGCACTTCTCCCTCTTTCAGGGCCTTGACCAGTCCGGTTTCGCTTACGATGGCATACATCGTTCCCAGCGACTTCCATTCCAATGCGGTTCCGCTGGCTTCTTCGGGCGTAACAGTGACCTTGAGCTGGAGAGTCTCGTTGGGCTTCAGGGTGACTTCCTCCGGGGTAATGGCGAGGGCCATCACCTGGGGGGCCGTCGGGTCTGTGATGATTTCCTGACCACCGTTTTCATCGGGAAGAATGGTCTCCCTGGAGCATCCGGCTAAAACGATTAAGCTAAATATCATGCCCATAGCGGCATGAAGAATACTCTTTTTCATGTCGCTACAGGCTTCTCTTGATTTCAACTATCTGGAAAGCTTCGATGATATCACCGGGGTGAATGTCATTATAACGATCGAGGCCACAGCCGCATTCCATTCCGGCGGGCACTTCCTTGGCGTTGTCCTTGCCGCGCTGCAGGGAGGCAAGTTCTCCGGTGTAGACTACGATTCCGTCGCGGATGAGGCGGACCTGTGCCTTCTGGGTGAGCTTTCCTTCCTTCACCAGGCAACCGGCAATGGTGCCCACTTTGGAGATCTTGAAGGTCTGCTTGA
>DGHE01000170.1:9565-10387 GCA_002392525.1 Bacteroidales bacterium UBA3856
TCTGCTTGACCTCGGCGGTAGCGGTAACCTCTTCCTTCTTCTCGGGCTCCAGCATACCTTCGATACCTTCCTTCACCTCGTTGATACAGTCGTAGATCACGGAGTAGAGGCGGATTTCGATGCCCTCCTTCTCGGCGGCGCGGCGGGCTTCGGCGCTCGGACGCACCTGGAAGCCGATGATCACGGCGTCGGAGGCCTCGGCCAGCAGGACGTCAGACTCGCTGATGGCACCCACGGCCTTGTGAATCACGTTTACGCGCACTTCCTCGGTGGACAGCTTGATGAGGGAGTCGGACAGAGCCTCCACGGAACCGTCCACGTCACCTTTCACAATGACGTTGAGCTCCTTGAAGTTGCCAATTGCGATACGGCGGCCAATCTCCTCCAGGGTGAGGTGCTTCTGCGTCTTGATACCCTGGATGCGGATGAGCTGTTCGCGGCGCTGGGCGATGGACTTGGCCTCTTTTTCATCGGCCATGATGTTGAACTTCTCACCGGCGGCGGGAGCACCGTTAAGGCCCAGGAGGGAGACCGGCGTGGAAGGACCGGCGCTCTCCACTTTCTGGCCGCGCTCGTTGTACATGGCCTTGACGCGGCCGTAGTAGCATCCGGAGATAATCACGTCTCCCACGTTTACGGTACCGTCCTGTACCAGCACGGTGGCGAGGTAACCGCGGCCTTTATCGAGGGAACTCTCGATGACGGCGCCGCTACCCATCTTGTTGGGGTTGGCTTTCAGCTCCAGAAGGTCGGTTTCAAAGAGCACCTTCTCGAGGAGCTTGTCCACATTGAGGCCCTTCTTGGCCGATATTTCCTGGCACT
>DGHE01000148.1 GCA_002392525.1 Bacteroidales bacterium UBA3856
CACCGATAAAGGTGCGCTGGAAGCCGGCATAGTACTGGATAAAGTGATAGTCTCCGGTTTCGCGGGCTGTGATGGTACCGTCATAAGCGACCTTGGCGCCCTGCAGGGGCACGTCGGGGAGGTTCTTGATAGCCCACTCGTTCTCATAGTAGAGGCTGTCTTCCGGCTGCACCAGCGGCTGTCCCTTCGCAGGAGTGTAGGTTCCGGTGAGCTGGAGGTCAAAGACTTCTCCCAGCTGGCGGTAGGGCTGGGCACTTCCCCATCGGCTCAGGGAATAGGCATCGAAGAGGAAGCCGTAGCCCTTGTTGGAGACCACCACCGGCACGCTGATCTTGGTGTTGTACTGGTACAGTTCCTCGCGAAGCCCTTTGTGGTTGAACTCACCGGCCTGGTGCTGGCCAAGGCCATAGAAGGCCTCGTCTTCCCGGGAGGCATAGCTCACCGTGGTGCTCCAGGCCTTTTTGCCATCGGCCTGGGCGGGCGCAAAGGAGGCATGGCCGTCCACCGCGAGCGGGGTACCATCGGCCCGGAAAAAGGCGGTACCGCCGTCCTGGCGGCTTACTTTCACCACCAGCGCCCCGGTAGAGAGAGCCACGCTGTCCTTTCCCTCCTCCAGATGGAACGCATCGCAGCCTTCCTGCGGCAGCACCATCAGGCTTTTGCAGTCAGAGAAACGGCCGGTGGGCGATACGCTCACGCGGACGATCTCCGGGCTTACCACCTGTAGGCGGACCGCGCCTCCGTCGGCGGTTTTTACCATTACCTCATTGCGCGAAGTGCAGGACACGGCCAGCACAAGGACCATCACAAAGAACTTTTTCATTACTGATTCTGATCGATGAGTTTGTTCAGGGTTTCTACGGAAAGTCCGGTTCTGAGGCCGTCCTCCGGCGTATTCATGCAGTAATCTACCAGACGGTCTATCGTGGAAGTGGCTACATGCATACGGGTGTCGGAAGAAGCATAATAGATGAACACCTTGCCGTCTTCGTCGGCAATCCAGCCGTTGGAGAAGAGCACGTTCATCACATCTCCGATGTATTCGGGGCCTTCCGGGGCCATGAAAAAGCCGCCGGGGCAGGCAATGACGCGGGTGGGATCCTCCAGCGAAGTCATATACATATAAAGTACGTACCTGAGGCCGCTGGCACATCCTCGTACGCCATGGGCCAGGTGAAGCCAGCCTTTCGGGGTCTTGATGGGATGCGGGCCTTCGCCGTTTTTCACCTCCATGATGGTGTGATAGTGGCGGGCACTAATGATCTTTTCCTCGCCGATGACCGCGTTCTCCATGCTGTCCACAAGGGCCCAGCCGATGCCTCCGCCATTGCCGGCGTCAATGAAACCGTCCTGCGGACGCGTGTACAAGGCGTATTTGCCATTCACGAACTCGGGGTGCAGCACTACGTTTCGCTGCTGACTTTGCGACTGGATGTCGGGGAGGCGCTCCCAGTTCACAAGGTCTTTGGTGCGGGCCACACCGGCGGCTGCCGTAGCGGCGGAAAGGTCTCCCTCGGCGGAATGGTCCTTTCTTTCCACGCAGAAGTTGCCGTAAATCCAGCCATCCTCATGGGCGGTAAGGCGCATGTCGTAAATGTTGGTGGCGGGTTCTCCCCATTCGGGCATGGTGATGGGACGGGGCCAGAAGGTGAAGTTGTCCACCCCGTTCGGGCTCTCGGCCACGGCAAAGAAACTCTTGCGGTCGTTTCCCTCCACACGCACCACCAGCACGTATTTTCCGTTCCACTTGATGGCGCCGCTGTTCATGGTGGCATGCACGCCCAGGCGCTCCATGAGGTAGGGGTTGCGCTCCTTGTTAAAATCATAGCGCCACTCCAGCGGGGCATGACCGGCCGTTATCACCGGATTCTCATAGCGCTCGTACACGCCGTTCCCCTCGATGGGGAAATTCTTTTTCTCAATCAGCTGACGGTGGCAGTGCTTGAGCCAAGTCAGACGCTCTTCGTAGTTCATGGTTAGTCTATCAGTACAATATCTTCTTTAGCGGCAAAAGCCTTGAAATCATCTTCTCCGGCATAGCCTTTCCAGGGGCCGTAGAAATGGCCGGGCTTGTCCCAGGCGTTGCGCCAGGTAAGGACGTAGGAAATGGGGAAGCCCTGGATGGCCGGGTACAGGGACTCGCACCACCAGTTGGCATCAGGAATGCCTTCCAGACCGGTTTCGCTGAGGCAGATGAGCTTGTTATGCTCCGTTCCGAGGGCGACCAGGGTAGAGAGCATATCCTTTACCTCGGCGGCAAAGCGGGCGCCGGAAGCCTCCACAGGCTCTCCGGGAGCCACAAATTCATAAATGTCGGTGCCCAGGATGTCCACAAATTCATCTCCGGGATAACGGGACATGTAATCCTCGGGCGAGATAGGGCCGTTGGGCGAATAGCACCACAGAATGTTGGTGAGGCCGCGCTCTTTGGTAAAATAGAGCCAGGTCATGCGATACAGTTCCTGGTATTCCTCCGGGGTGCAGAGTTTTCCGCCCCACCAGAACCAGCTGGCCAGGTTCTCGTGCCAGGGCCGGAAGATGACGGCAACGTCCCCGAGACTCTCGAAAAAGTCGGCAGCCCGCTTGAGCCAAACGCGGAATTCGGCATTTTTCTCCCCGCCGGGGAGGATGGATTTCACGACGCTGGCCGATGACACGTCCCAGGCGTCTCCCCCGGTGACGAGGTTGTCCGGGTGCCAGGAGAAGGTGACCATTCCGCCGCGCGCGATGTGCTGGAGGGCGGCTTTGCGCATAAGGCCGAAGGGCACGCCGTCGAGGTTTTTATCTACGCCATGCTCAATGTCTCCGAGGTCAAAACCCACCATGGCGGGGTACTGTCCGCAGACATCCTTTACATCCGAGCGGTCCAGCGGATCGTTTTCGTAGTCCTCCACGCACCAGGTGTGACCATAGGCGTAAGTGTCCTGGTGGGCGTAGGCAATCTGGCCTTTCGAAGAGAGGTCTTTCAGGCGCTGGGCCAGTTCTTCCTTGGGAGTTTTCATAGAAGGTGTGCAGGCCATTAACAGAAAGGCTGCAAAGATAACACTAATCTTTTTCATCAGAAAACGGGGGCTTTATCGTAAACAGACTGAAGGGTATAGGTTTCGTCGGTGGTGCTCCAGGCCTTGACCATGGCTTTGACGGGCTGTTCACCACTATTCATATACTGTCCGGTACCATGATGAATGTAAGGATGGTGTTCCTGGCCGGCACCCTCGGCACCGTTATCCCACAAGAAGGCCGATATCCCGTAAGTTCTCGCAGCTTTTACTACAAACTCAAGATAATAAAGGTAGTAAGCCCATGCTCTCGCTTTACTCTTGTCTCGCATGGAACAGCCGAATTCGCCCATGTAAACGGGAATATTTTTGGCCAGATAGGTGGAATAGATGCTATAGAACAGGTCCTTAATCTCCTTCTCCCCGGTGGGGAAACTGTTTCCGGTATGGCCCCAGTCTGTCGGTGGAGTCCAGGGATTTCCATTATCATCCTTGTCACGGATAGTGAAAGACCAAGGATCATAGCAGTGGAAAGCCAACATAATTCTCCCGGCAGCGTCATCGGGGACCTGAATATATTTGAGAGCATGGGGACTTGCCGCATAAGCGGGAACGCCCAGCCAACGGGTACTATTATTGCCTTTCGTTCCACGCACTGCGTTCACAAACACCTGATTCCACTCGTTCAGTATCTTTCCGCACTTGGTGGGATTGGAGGACTCTACATCCCAATTGCTTCCATAGATGAGCTCATTGAAGGACTCGAACATGAGAAAATCGCCCTTATCTTTGAACTTGGCAGCGATTTGTTTCCAGACTGCGGCAATCTCTTCCTTAATCTTTGTATTCTCAGAGGGGCTGTCCACGGCTTTCTTCAAGTTAAGCCAGTGGCCATCACCATGGTCTTCGTCGTGATGGGTGTTGATTATCACCTTAAGGCCGGCATTTTCGGCCCAGCCCACAACCTCATAAACGCGATTCAGCCAGGTCTCATCCAGCTTATAGTCCGGAGCATCCCCGATATGGCCCAACCAGGTAATGGGGATACGGATACTGGTAAATCCGGCAGCTTTAACACCGTTAAAGGTTGCCTGTGTTGCCAAAACACCATCCCAGGCGTCTTCCCTGGCCACGCCGTTGGCATATGCGTCAAAGTGATTGCCCAGATTCCACCCAAGCCCCATTTCCATTGCTCGGGCCCAGGCGGCATTGTCCAAGGCATCTGGATCCTTTATTTTGGAATCTTGGGTAATAGTCAGCTTATCCGTAAACGAAGCCGATGTTACGGTAATCTCGGCCGAGCGCTCGTCATAACTATCGTTGGCTCCAGCCTTGAAGGTGAATTTCATCTTGTAATTCTTGAACGCTGTCTGGGTAACCTCCAGCCAAGAGGGAACGTCGGAAAGCGTTGCAGCCTCCGGCGCCGTCACAATCACGGAAGCCGAACCGCCTTTCTGCTCCAGAGACAAACTGTGTTTATCCAAGGTAATAATCTTGGGCGTATCATTCTCTGGCTCCCGGGCAGCCTGATTGATAGCAAGGTCCTTGGAGAAGGTTCCGCTCTTGAAGGTAATGGTAGTATTCCGCTCCTGGGTACTCAGATTAGCAGCCACCGTAACCTTATAGGTAACCTTGAACGTTTCACTATTATACGTTCCGTCCGGAATGGTTACCCATGAAGGACGAACACCAATACTGGGTTTGGTGGGTGCCGTTACCGTCAAATCAAAAGACCCTCCATCTATTTCGGCCTCAAACGAAGATTGAGACAGGGTAAGGTCTTTGGGCGCCTCCGGCTTCACAGGCTCTACTGACGCTACTGGGGTGCAGGCACAAGCAGACAAAGCCAGTATTTCCAAAAGAATGGTAAACATCATTTTCATACGCATATTGTATTGAATGGGAACCCGGAGGGAGGGTCAGTCCCCTCCGGATTAAAAAGCTCTACAGAAATACAACCTTTGTAAAGGTTACCTTGTGTCCTTGAAGAATAAAAGCGGTTCCCCAACCTGCCTGGGTAGTAAGATGCGTGAATGCATCTCCCGTAGCTTCAAAGGAAACATATCCCTTTGCAACAGCCTCGGCCGAATTGGTCTGGTTCCACTGTCCGTCAGAAGGACATACATAACCCATGTTGTCCCAGTGACCGCTGAAAAGTTGAATCTTCCAGTCAGAGGCATCCTCTGCGGTGAAATAAATCCTAACCTCGGAGCCTTCTGACAGACCCGCTTTTACCCAGTCCGTTTCATCACCGAGAGTAAGATTGACGGAACATTTTTCACCTGACTCTTCACTTCCTTCCCAGACAATCGTTTCGGTAGCGCCAAACTGAATCAGGGAAATACCCTTGATGAAGGCGCCCTTACCATTGACAACGAAGGAGAAGCCCCAGCCCTGACCAGTGGCCGTAAGCTGGTTCAGAATATCGGCAGTAACCTCAAAGGCATAGAAGGTATCGCCGGAATCGGCAAACTCGGGTTTAACGGTGTTTTTACCGCCCAACGCTTCCAGGTTAATGGAATCCCAGTGACCTGCCTGCAGTTTGAACTCCCATTCTTCTGCATAGGTCTCATAGTAAACGCGGACGACGTCACCTTCCTTGATACCAAGCTGTACCCAGCCATCTTCCGGACCAGCCTCCAGGTTGTTGCCCCAATCGGCCAAATCATGCTTGCCTTCCCAAATAAAGGTTTCAGTATAAGGAGCGGTTACGCTGAACGGGATGGCCCATGTGAGCTTCATGCCCGTATTCAGCACCAAATCCAAACGATAGACACCAGGGCCTACGCCTTCCGGAATCATAAAGACGAGTTCCGTGTCTGTGCGGGACACCCAGTCGACCACCTTCTTTCCTTTGATGAACATACTCTCAACCATAAACAGGTTGGTACCCGTAATGGTGAACTTCTTGCCAAGAGAAACCTCTTTGGGAAGGACCATGTCGACGGGCTCATCATAAGTCACTTCCATCTGAGAGATGACGGTGTTCCACCCATTGAGCTTTTCAATGACCACATCTCCAGAGAGAATAGTAGGATCGGTGGTAACAACGACCTTGTTGCTGTCCAGGACAGCAATCTTGATGGGATCACCCTCCTCGTCAAAGCCATCCCTTACTTCCAGCGTATCCAAAGTGAACTTGCACTCGATGCCGCCCACACTGACCTTCTTGATAAGTTCCAGATCCTCACCGGTGAACTCAAACTTCTCACGGGCGACAATCTTGTCCGTAGAAACCTTCTCAACGGCAGGATTGACGAACTCAATCTTATCCACAACCACTGCCGAACCATTGGCAAGCTGCACGGTTACGTCTCCGTCCGGTGCTTCCTCGGGGATAATGGCAATCACGGCAGGAGGTACATCCTCAGCATTATAGGTAAAGCTTGCCTCGACGCCACCGAAGGAAACTCCGGTAATAAGGTCAAGATCTTCACCGGTAATGAAGGTCCGATAACCAGCCTTGTAACGAGGATCCTCAGACTCCTCGTCCACAGAAATGGACAGACCGGAAGGAAGGACACCGACAATGGTTCCGGCCACAAACGTATCTCCGGCAAAAGTGGTAAACACTACGTCTCCGTCTTCGGCATCGGCAGGCAGAGCGGCGCTCAGTTCAGAAGCGTCATCGCTCACGCTGAAATCCTTTTGTTCCACTCCGGAAAAAGCAACCTTAGCCACCATATTCAGGTAATTACCCGTAAAGGTGAGGACGGTACCGGCTTTGACGGGCTCCGTAAACTCAGTCACATCCACGGAAGGCTTACCCACTACGATTTCCTTGGTAGAAGGATAGATGTTGGGAATGCTGCTCTTGTCTACGGTCTCGTCAACATCGCAGATCCTGATAATACCGCTGGTGGCAGCTGCCGGCACATACACCTTGGTGCTATGGCGGGTCTTATCAAAAATCATAGCTCCGGTAGCATAGGTAAGACCGTTACCGGAAGTAAAGATTACCTCCTGGATATTATTCAGGTATTCACCTTTAAGGGTAATCACATCACCGGGCATAAGCACATCGTCGCATTCAAAATCTTCGAATTCCATGCCCTCCGCATACTCCAGATCAAATTTTGTGGCGGAGGTGTTGCCATTTGCATCGGCGACAACCACTTTACCCACTTCGGGACCTTCCAGCGGGACAGTTACGACAATCTCGGACAGGCGGCCGTTGCCTTGTCCCTGCGTAATGGCCGTAATAGGGGCCACACCAGGGATACGAACTTCTGTCACCTTATCCATGTTGGTGCCGTAGAGGTGCAGTTCCGCACCGCGGACAACCGGATTGGGAGACACCGCCGCCAGGGCGATGGGACCACTCAACTGGTTGGTATCCACCTCTTTATGCGAGCAGGAAAGAGTGCCCACCACGGCCACCATCACTGCTGCGAGAAAAGAAAGTTTGATGATATTTTTCATGTCTTTGATACCTTATGGGTTACTTAATGGGGACAGCACGAATGTTGTCGATCTTAAGGATAGGCTTGCAGTCCGCGCCGGTAAGTCCGCCGCTTCCATTGAGGAACAGCACCAGAGAATCGAAGGAAGAAGCACTTACAGGCTCACCCTCGGTCAGCTTACCGTCGGCCTGGTAGAGAATAGTATTCATCGGGATGGTAACCGTTATCCACTTTCCAGCGGTATGGGTTAAGCCATTGGCCCAAGGAGTGTACAGGGCACGGGGATACTTGGAGCCATTATCGCCAATATACTTGTTGTTACAACCACCAAGGACCGTTCCCTCCGTATCTTTCGCACCTGCTTCGCCATTGGATACCACGGTAATAGCGGCAGGAAGAATTTGAAGGGCACCACCCGTCCAGGGATTCTCTTCAGGGATATACATCTCAAACTTGTAGGCCATATTGGCAAAGTCGGAGAAGTCGGCAAAAGCGGAGAGTTTGCGGCCGGAGGGAGCCGTGAAGGGCTCCGGATTCTGCCATGCTCCCGGCCAGTACTCAAAGCTGAATACGCCATCGGCCCACACACTACCATCACCTTTCATCTCGGTAGCGCCATCGCCAAGCTGCAGGAAGTTACCGCTGATAGAGGTCTCGTCGGAGGTAACCACCTGAGCATGCCAACCGCGGTTGTCCGGGGCATAAAGACCCGTTTTTCCGTCAAAGTCAAAGAGCAGACCGCGCTGGTCCTGATACTGGAAGATGGAACCGGACAGGCCGGAGTTGGTCTTCACCTTTACCATACCCGGCGTAGCGCCGGCAGGAATGGTAAGCGTGATATCATTCTCGGTATAACTGAGTTCGCTCACATCTACGCGGGCATCAACACCCTGGAACTCTACGTACTCCAAATCAATGAAGTAATCGCCGTAGATGTGTGCAACGGTTCCGGGATGGGCATACTCGCAGTCCATGGCATTGACAATAGGAGAAGGAGGCATTACGTGGAATGCATAATCAACAGTTTCACCGTCCTTTGTCAGGAAATAAATTTTGTCGGTTATCTCAGTCGCCTGGTTTTTAGGGACAGCAACCAGCAAAGTCTTATCCGTAATGTAGCTGGTATTGAGAACGGCAGGCTGGTCGTTGAACCGGATTCCCACTACGGAGGTAAGATTCTGACCCACCACACAGATGGTTTCATCCATATAGGCCTGATCAATCAGGATGTCCTTGTTGGCATAGCGGATATAGTCGATGACCGGTTTTCCACTAGTGAGGTGGAAACGGTCGGGATAATCGACCTGCTCACAGGAAGCGAAGCCCATCATAAGAACCGACAGTGCTGCGATGCCTTTGATAATATTGATCTTTTTCATTGTCTTGTCCATTAGAAATTGTAAGGATAAGCTTCGCGGATGTTATCCACGTGTACGGGAGTGGCATCGGAGGCCATTTTACCATTGAAAACAACGTCCTCTGTCGGGAACGGAAGCTGGAAGCTGGAGGCCGTCACATTGGGGTTGTCGTAGTCGGTGCCGGGATAACCCACATCCTTGAGCTGGCCCTTCTTGCTCCATACGCCGGTCTCGTAATAACCTTTATAAAGGGCATCCAGACCAAAGTAGTCGGAACGGCGCTGTGCCTTGAGCTCATTGATGCAGTAATCCATATCGTAGTAGGAGCGACGTACATAGTCGTACCAGCGGTCACCCTCTCCGGCCAGTTCCAAACGACGCTCTTTCCAGATGTCGTCGTAGGTGATGTCGTCGAGATCTTCAGCGCCGGCGCGTTCGCGCACATCGTTTACATAGTCAAGAGCCTCGTCAGGATCACCGGTGAGGAACTTCGCCTCGGCATAGATCAGATACACATCGGAAAGACGGATCAGGTGCGTAGGAAGCTGGTTGGCCATACGGGCAGCCGGAACGCCCAAGGCTGCCTTGTGGTCTGCATTGTCTCCGTACAGATGCTTCACATTGTTGGTACCGGTAGGGCACTGCATTTGACCTCCGGGGCCACCTGCGCCATACTCGGTGTCATAGATGAAGCGAAGGAAGTCAAAACCGCCTTTATCAGTCCAGAAATAATCGTACTTATCGCCAGGCATCATCATGGTAGCCTTGCGGCGGGTGTCCTTCTCTGCTTTACGGAGGGCAGGATCATCCGTAGGCTTCACGCCAAAGGCATCCTGAAGGTCCACGGAGGGACCGCCCCAACCGCCCCAGACGTCTCCGTTCTCGTCAAAACCCACCATGGCGAGGTCGCTCTGGAGCGTGTTCTGACGGGTCCACTGCTCGCCGGTAACCGTCCACTGCCAGGAGATAAGGGATTCTCCCGTAGCATTATAAACGGAAGGAGCCAGGCGGAACACATCGGAGAAAACGGGAGTAAGCTTTCGGCCAGAATGATCGATGACATCCTTGGCATATTGGGCTGCCTTGGTAAGATCGTCATTGCTCAGCTGACCGGAGAGGCCGGCTTTGGTGAGATATACTTTGGCCAGGAGTGCCTCGGCGCCATAGTAATCAATTCTCTGATTCCAGCCGGAAGTCTGCTTGGGAAGCATTTCCATTGCGGTTTCAAGCGTATAAATGATATAATCATATACGCCTTCACGATCTACCTTGTCGATCGTGTTGTATTCACCGGAAGCCAGCAACTCGGAATTGTCATGAACGATGGGAACAGCACCGAAGGTACGTACCATGAAGAAGTATGCGAAAGCCTTCCAGGTGAGCGCCTCGCCGATATACTTGCGTTTAGCAGCCTCGGAGGGGCCTTCGGAATTCATGATATTGTGGATAACGGTATTGGCATGACCGTTGACAGCCCACAGGGAGTAAGACATATTCACCAGGTCCTCATCGGTACCATTGGTGGTAAAGCTCAGATACGGGCTCTGGCCCCAGTACATATTACCGGACATCACCTCACCGATCTTGATGAAGCCGCGCTGGAAGTCATACCAGGGGGAATTATACAAATAGTTTACAGCCTGCTCGCACTGGAGGTCGTTCTTGTAGAAATTGTCCACATTGTAGCTGTCCTCGGTAGGGCGGGTCAGGAATTTCTCGCAGGAAGCAAAAGACAGGACGGTCGCAATGACGGCGATTCCCTTATATATATTTTTCATATTCAAATCCTCCTTCGTTTAGAAAGTAAAGCTTACGCCGAAAGAATAAAGGGTAGGAGAAGGATAACGTCCGTTGTCCAGACCATAGGTAAGGCCCGTAGCATCCTGGGTGGAAGCGCCCACTTCCGGATCGTAACCCGTATACTTGGTAAACGTGTACAGATTCTGGATGTTGCAGTATATCCTGATGTTGTCAATCCTGGCCTTCTGGAGGAGACGCTTGGGGAAGGTGTAACCCAAGGTGACATTCTTGATGCGCAGGTAGCTGCCATCCTCTACATAACGGCTGCTGATACGGTCGTTGTCGTTAGGGTCGTCAGGAACAGGACGAGGCGTTTTAGTTCCGGTGTTCGCAACTTTCACATTGGTGATATCTTCATACCAGTTGTAAATATTACCGGTACCGTCATATACCTTGGCGGCGTCGATAGGAACCAACTGGGCACGGTCTGCAATGCTGCGGACCTGATTGGTCCAGGCGCTGCTCATGTGAGTAAGGGTAATAGCATTGTAGTTGAGCACTTTATTACCGACGGAACCGTTGAGGAAAATGCTCAAATCCCAGTTCTTGTAGGTGAAAGTGTTGGTCCAGCCAAAAGTAAACAGCGGAAGCGGGGAACCAATGTCCGTACGGTCCTTTTCATTGATTACACCGTCATTGTTGATATCCTTATACTTGATATCACCCACCCATACGGTATTCTTTCGGTTGAAAACGCCGTCGGCGGGGAATTTTTCCGCCTTCGGGGAGTTCATAATGTCTTCATAAGACTCATAAACACCATCCACGACATATCCATAGAAGTTGTACAGGGGCTTTCCAATTTCGCTGACGCAAACCACGTCGCTCCACTGGCCATAACCCACAAGGGCGGCATTGGTGGTTCCGTCCAGGCCAATCAGCTTGTTGCGGTTGAAGGAAAGCTGGACGTTGGAATCCCAAGTGAAGTTCTTTGTGGACACGGGGTGCGTGTCCAGCGTGATTTCCAGACCCTTGTTCTCAATGGAACCGTAGTTGCCCTTAGGTGCAGCCAGGGCAGAAGAGCTGTTGCCCTGGGTACCCATATAGGAAGGAAGCTGCATGCCCATGAGCATATCGTCGGAACGCTTGTAATAAGCATCCACGGTAAGGTTAATCTTGCTGTCCAGGAAACTCAGGTCCAGACCTACGTTGAGCTGCTGCTGTTTCTCCCAGCGGATAGATTCGTTAGGAATGTTGGCAGGACGATAACCTGCACCCAGGGCAGAAGGCATTGTGCTCAAAGCAGAGCCCCAGGCATAGGCACCGATATTGGAATTACCGGTCTGTCCCCAGCCCAGACGGAGCTTACCATTGTTAATCACATTCTTTGCACCTTCGAAGAACTTCTCATTGGAGAACTTCCAGGAAACGGCGAAAGAGTGGAAGCCGGCCCAACGGTTGTTGGGGCCGAAGTTGGAGGAACCGTCGTAACGGAAAGTGTAGGTGGCCAGATAACGGTCGTCGTAGTTATAGGTCTCGCGGGTAAAGAAAGAAGCCATGGCTGCCGATCCGAAGCCGGAGCCTACTTTGGCCGATTTGCTGTCTCCCAGAGAAACGTTGTGGACAGAATCTGAAGGAAGATCCGTGGTGGCGCCGCTCAGATAATCCCAACGGGATTCCCAGGCCTCCTGACCCAACATGGCGGAAAAGCTGTGCTTTCCGATGGTGTTGGAGTAGGTGACGTAGTTTTTGAGCTGCCAGAAGGTGTTGCTGTTCTTCTGGGTGCTCATGGAGTTCTGGGGACGTTTCCAACCGCCCAGGTCCACCATCGGCTCATAGCGCGTAGCCTTGGAACCGCTGATGTCGAAACCCAGTTCCGTGCGCCATACAAGGTGCTTGATGGGCGTGAGCTCGGCATAGATGTTTCCCGTGAGCTTCTGGCGGTTCAGAAGACGCTCATTCATCATGGCGAGGGCTACGGGGTTGGGGCTGGTGTACCCCTCCCGCACCGTAGAAGAATAATTGCCAAAGACATCGTACACGGGAATATCGGGCAGGGTGGTAAGGGAATAATAGATGAGACCCTCGTTAGAGTCGGCCAGTTTCAGGTCGTCCTTGGTGCTGGCATAGGTCACATTAAGACCCAGCTTGAACCACTCCTTGAGCTGGGTATCCAGGTTGGTACGCACGCTGAAGCGGTTGAAGTTGGAGCCGATGATGGTACCCTCCTGGTTCATATAAGATCCTGACACATAGTACTGTACCTTCTCAGTGCCGCCCTGGGCGCTGATCTGGTGCTGGTGTTGGAGAGCAGTACGGAAAATTTCATCCTGCCAGTTGGTACCCGCTCCCAGAATGGAGGGGTCTGCGTACAGCGCGTTATCCTGATAGTAACCCTGGGCTACCATGTCATTGTAATAAGCAGAATAATCGCGGAGATTCATCATATCCAGACGTTTGGTCTGGCGGGAAACGGCAAACATGCCGTCATAGGTGAACTTGGCCTCGCCGGCCTTACCGTGCTTGGTGGTGATGAGGACGACACCGTTAGCACCCTGGGCACCGTAGATAGCGGTAGCGGAAGCATCCTTGAGGATTTCCATGCTCACGATATCGGCGGGGTTGATGGTGGAGAGAGGAGAGATGGTGGAGACACGGCCGTTGCCGAGGGCGTCACCCAGACCAAAATCTGCACCGGAGTTGCCGCCGCCCTGCACGATGACACCGTCAATGACGTACAGAGGCTCAGCATTGGCGTTCACGGTAGCTTGACCGCGGACGCGGATGGAAGAGGAAGAGCCCGGAGCACCGGAAGTCTGCACGGCAGAAACGCCGGCAGCACGACCCTGCAGAGACTGGTCCAGGCTGGTGATGATGGAGCCCTTGAGGTCTTCTTCCTTCATGGAAACGGAAGAGCCGGAGAGGTCGCTCCTTTTCATAGTACCGTAACCCACGACGACAACCTCGTCGAGGAACTCGGTATCCTCTTTCAGGACCACGTTGATGACAGACTGGCTGCCAACAGCGATTTCCTGAGCTGCATAGCCGATGGAAGAGAACACGAGCGTAGCGCCGGGCTTCACCGTGATCACGTAGTTTCCATCAAGGTCTGTGGTGACACCGTTCTGGGTGCCTTTCTCCATTACAGACACGCCGATCGCCGGTCCCTGGGCATCAGAGACAGTACCACGGACGGTCTTGTTCTGTGCGAACAGAGCCGCGGTGGCGAGGAGTGCCAGCATGAAGGTCACAAATTTTTGTTTCATGCTACTTGTGAGTTTGGTTAATGGTTAGTTATTAAGATTAATTGTGTATTCCCTGATAATGGAGACGGTGGAATCCGTCACATACACGCCATTGAGGCCCTGCGCCTCCTGGGCGGGGTCTCCGGTGTAGGGGTCTCCGCTCTCCCACTGCTCGTGAAGCGGATTGGCAAAGCCGCTCCAGCCCCAGAAGTTGGCGCCCTGGAGTTCTTTTCCTACGCGGGAGAAAACGTAGGTATAATAGGTATCGCGCGCACGCGTGGAAGCAGCCTTGTCTGCCTTGAATCCGTCGCGCGGGAAGCCGAATTCCTCGCATACCACGGGAAGGCCCAGGCGGGCGGCCACTTCGGCATGCTCCTTCAGGTACGCGCCGGTCTTTTCGATAGCGGCCGGGAGCGTACCCTCAAGGTCTTCGGCGCTGGCCCAGCTCCAGTTGTAAGGCCAGATGTGGATGGTCATGTAGTCCACGCCGGGGATGGTGTTCACCTGTTCCAGCAGAACGGAGTCGTTCTCACAGCCCATGAGGCCTTCGTTGCCGGTGGAGAGAAGGTGATTGGGGTCTATTTCCTTGATGATGCGGGCCGTTTCCGTCATCCAGCCGATGAAGCCGGCGCGGATCTCGGGGGCGTCGGAGAAGCAGCGGGGCTCGTTGCCGATTTGCCAGGAGAAGATGGCGGGATCTTCTTTATAGGGTTTGCCGGTAATGCTGTTGGTGCGGCCGACGATCTTGCGCACGTGGCTATAGAATAGTTCCTGGCTTTCCTTAGACGTCTGGAATATGCGCATCTGCTGCATGAAGGGCCA
>DGHE01000116.1 GCA_002392525.1 Bacteroidales bacterium UBA3856
GGTCGGGTTTCACCCCGGCCCGGATTAAGAAACTGAGGATTACTCCCAGCCCGGATTCTGAACCAGGTTCGGGTTCTTGTCCATCTGAGCGGTAGGATACGGGAAGAATTCGTGCTTGCCAGCAACGAAACCTACTTTGTACCCTGCATCGATGGCCTCGTGGGAAGCAACCGTGTAGAATCGGCTGTTGGCTTCGGAACCGTTCTCCCAGACGATGGTCTCACCGGACTTAGGCTCGCGGAAGAGTTTGTCGAAGAGCTTGGGAACATTCTGGCCGGCGTTCTTCACGCGGTCGGTGTCGCCCCAGCGGACCAGGTCCAGCCAGCGGCTGCCTTCCAGCCAGAGCTCGTAGCTCTTTTCTTTCTTGAGATCGTTCATCGTTACGTTGGCAAGGGGAGCCAGGCCGGCACGCTGACGGATCTGGTTCACGGCCCAGGCACCCTGGCCGTTGTCACCGCTCTGGAGGCAGGCCTCGGCATAGAGCAGCAGAACCTCTGCGTAGCGCATGATCACGCCGTTGTTCATGCGGACGTTGGAGCCGTAGCGGTCTGCGTCGGTCTTGCGGAGCAGCTGCTTGAACGGCAGCCAGAAGGACTGTCCGTACAGGCCGTCTTTCACGTCAGCGATACCGATGGCCTTGGAGGCTTTCTTCTCTTCCAGGGTCATGTCGTTGACCAGCTTTTCGCCATCCTTTACATTGTCGCCGTATTCCATGCCGTAGATGGCATCGTCAACGTGCTTGAGCGTAGCGTCGAAGCGCGGGGAGTGGCCGTCGTTGGCGAAGAACTCGTCGCCGAACCACTGGGGAACACCCAGGCCGCCCCAACCATCGACACCACCGGTGTATTTGGCCTGCGGGGAAGCGCCGGCTACGAAGTGGTCGGAACGCCAGTTCCAGATGTTGGCCTCCATCCAGGTGGAACGCTGGATGATACCGCCCCAGGCGCTAAGACCGGAGTTCTGTTCGATATTGGTTTCGAACACCTTTTCCTCGTTGCAGTCGCCTTCCTGGTGGAAGAGCTCCCAGTAACGGTCACCGGGAACCAGGGCATACTTGCCGGAATCAATCACCTTCTTGAGAGCGGCCTTGGCGCCTGCGTAGTCCTTCACGAAGAGGAGTGCCTTGCCCTGGAGGGCCCAGGCGAAGCCCTTGGTCACAACCACGGCGCCGTCCTTGTCCTGCGGGCTCTTGCGCTCGTTTAGGTCGGCAGCGGCGCTTTCGCACTCGCTGGCCACCCAGCGGAAGAGATCCTCATGGCTCATGGGGTTCTCGGGATCCTTGTCGGCGTTGAAGGGCTGGACCTCCGTGCCGATCACATGGTCGATCATCGGCGGGGTATTCCACAGCGCGGTGAGAAGGAAGTAGACGTAGGCACGCATCACGCGGGCCTCGGCCACGACACGTTTCGTGGTCGCAGTCGGGCCGCCTTCGGGAAGGCCGTCCTTGAAGTTGTCAATCACCAGGTTGCAGGCGTAGTTCACCTGGAACAGGTTCTTGTAGAAGTGGTCCACCACCTGGTTACCGGAGTCCAGACGGAACTCGTCCAACTGGGCCATGAAGTCGTTGTCGCCGAAGTTGGAGCCGGCGGCATACATATCGTCACCACAGTTGTTCAGGGCCGCCTTCAGGTCCGTATAGATGGAGCTTCCGTCCTGCCCGGTGATACGGGTGGCGAAGCGGGCGTAGGCGGCCTGCAGGGCTGCGAGGGCGTCCTCGTCGGTCTTATAGAAATCCGCGATGTCGGTCACACCCTTCTGCGGGATATCCAGATTCTTCTCACAGGAGACACCCATGAAGAGGGCGGCGATAGCGAGAACAGAATAAACTATCTTTTTCATATTCCGTATTCTTATTAAATTAGAAGGTCAGGTTCACACCGAATACCATCTTCTTGGTGGTAGGATAGGAACCGGAGTCCACGCCACGGGAAGAAGTACTGTTGAGGGAAGCGGTTTCAGGATCGGCACCGGGATACTTGGTGAAAGTGAAGTAGTCGTCCAGGGAGACAAAGAGTCTGAGGTCGCTGATCTTGACTTTCTGGGTAATGGTGCGGGGGATGGTGTAACCCAGCTGAATCTGCTTGATCTTGAAGAAGGAACCGTCGAAGATGGCGGCGCTGGAGCTGAAGTAGTCCCAGCGGTTGGCTACCTGCTTGGCATCCGGGAACTTGGCGGTGGCTTTGTTCACGGCCGGGTTGCCCCAGGAGTTTCTCCAGAAATAGTTGAGACCGTTGGTCTTGGTACGGTCGGCGGAGACCATCAGGTTGTAGATTTCGTTGCCGGATACGCCGGTTCCGAAGACCACCAGGTCGAAGCCCTTCCAGGCAGCGTTGAGGGTGATACCGTAGGTGAGGCTAGGGATACCTTCGCCCAGGTACTGCTTGTCGTTTTCTCCGGGGGTGTTGGTGATGTTGCCGTCCTTGTCATAGAACTGAGGGGCACCGGTAGCGGAATCTACGCCCGCATACTTGTAGCCGCGGAAGTACCAGATGGGATAGCCCTTCTCGAAGGAGGTGGTAAGCACCTCGTTCAGACCGCTCACGACGTCGGTGTTCAGACGGTCGACCAGGGAGTGAACCTCCAGGACCTGGTTCTTAAGGGTGGACAGGTTGGCGTTGATGCCATAGTAGAAGTCACCGATGTGGTCCTTCCAGCTTACCTCGAACTCCAGACCGGAGTTGAGCACCTTACCGGCGTTGACGGTGGTGGAGCCCACGCCGATCTCGGCCATCGGGGCGATGGAGATCAGGAGGTCGTTGGTAAGCTTGCGGTACCAGTCGACGCCGATGGTGAGGCGGTCGCGCAGGAAGCGGGCGTCCAGACCGAAGTCCAGCTGCTCGGAGGTTTCCCACTTCAGGCCGGGGTTGGCCAGGCCGGAAGGCATGGAACCATAGGTGGGAGCGCCGCCGCCGGCGGAAGGAGTGCTCTGGTACCACTCACCGTTCATGCTGATGGAAGTGGAATAGCGGTAGCCGCTAAGAACGTTCACGTTACCGTTGACACCCCAGGAACCGCGGAGCTTGAGG
>DGHE01000188.1:0-7534 GCA_002392525.1 Bacteroidales bacterium UBA3856
CCAGATCTGACCTTCACGGTTCATACGACGGGAGATAGCCTGACGGGCAGCCTCGATCTGATGGGCAGTGAGCCAGCAGTTCTCAAGGTTCTTGAGGCCGAAGGAACCGAATGCGAGCTGGTTTCCGCGACCGGAGTTGCCCTTCATACGGTTTTTCTGTTCCCTTCTGAATTTTGTTCTTTTAGGCTGTAACATTGCTGTAATGTTTTTAAATTTTCCTTATTAGTCCCTAACTCATTGAAACTCAGCTGGTTGGGTGCATTTTGCTCCAATTTGGGGACTGCAAAGTTACAAAAAAATTCCGAATCACCAAACTTTTTTGCGTGATTTTTCAACTTTTTCGACCGCAAAAATCGATAGCTAAGTGACGCGTTTTTCGTCAGTTATGAAAAGTGATGGAAATTTCTTCCGCGCATTTTGGACAGTGCCGAACTGCAGCATCGGCCCATCCCATCGGCCTGCCCATCGGCCCGCCTGTCGGCGAACCTTGCCTATCGCGCTGATACACAAGCACCTAACTTTTTCTCTTTCGGCCGACCAGCCTAAAGAGAAAAAAGCAAAGCGCTGAGAACGAGCGCGTTATAAAGATTCGAGAAAAGAGCGCTACTGGAAGTAATGCTCCGGCACCGTCACGACGGGCGGATCTTCCCAGAAAATGGACCAGTAGAGGGACGGAAACTGACCGGCATTCCAGATTTGCACCAGTTCCTCGATGTCTTTGTCGGCGCCGGTGGGGTCGTACTGGGATTTGAGGTCGTTGTCGAAGAGTTTTGCGATGGCCTGCCAGAAGCCGGCCGCCACGCGGTTCTTATAGTCGTGGATGATGTCGTAGGAGGAGAGTCCGGTCTCGCGGGCAATGAGTTTCAGAAGCAGTGCGCCCTGGGCGATGGTCATGTTCCGGAGCGCTCCTTCAAAGTCCTTGAACAGCTGGTCCTGCACGGCGTCCATATACATCTGCTTGCGTAAACCCTTGTAATGACGCGCGTTAAGCGTACTGTCCACCTGCTTTTTGAGGCCGCCGGATGCCTGGGCATAGGGGTACACGCGCGCAAAACGCCAGACCAGCTTGTAGTAATCCCGCCAATTCTTCTCCGAGGAGTGACGGCTGCGCCCGAAGATATAGATGGGCGGCAGGGCGTCGTAGTAGGTGGTGTCGCCGTCGTGCACCAGCATGCGCATATAGCCCGCGCCGGCCGATGCCCCTTGTTCGCTGTTTACCTGCGCGCGGGCCATGGCCTCCTGCTTCTCACGGGCGCGTTCCATCGCACGGCGCACATGGCTCTGCGCAGCTCCCATCGGCCCGAAAACGGCCAATGCGAGGAGCACAACGATATAACGGGCGCATTTCACGCTGCAAAACTACATATTATCGGAAACAATCGCAACTCTTTTCTTTCGCGAATCCTTGCAAGTTGCTGATTCACAGGCGTGTTGGTTTTTCTCTTTAGGCTGGTCGGGCGAAAGAGAAAAACGTAGAAGGCCGATTATCAGGGGGTTAGGCGAGGTGCGCCGATGGAACTAGCCGCGGGCGGAGAGGCTGGCGGTGTCGGAGTCGAAGACGAGCCAGTTGGGCGCGGTCATCCAGTCTCCGAGGATGTGGAGGCGGGCCGAGCCGACGGGCATGTCCACGCGCGAATGATAATGGCCGAAGATAAAGTAGTTCACAGGGTTATGGGACTGAAAACCGGCGCAGTACTTATAGAGGGGCTCGTCCTCTCCGCGGAACGTATAGGCGATGGGCTTCTCCGCGCGGGAACGGTGGCTCCAGCCGGTAGCCCACTTGAAGGCAATCCAGGGATGGAGGGTGGAAAAGAGCACCTGCGCCCATCGGCTGGTGAAAATGACTTTGAGGAACTTGTACCAGTAGTTGCCGGGGCCCAGACCGTCTCCGTGGCCCAGGCAGAAGCGCTTGCCGGCAATGTCGGTCACATAGGGCTGGGGCAGCTTGACCATGCCCAGCTCCTCGAAATAGGAGAAGCACCAGTGGTCGTGGTTCCCTTCGAAGAAGTATACCTTGACGCCGCTGTCGATGAGCCAGGTAAGGGCTCCCAGCACACGGGCGCCACCCTTGGGCACCACGAAGCGGTACTCGTACCAGAAGTCGAAGATGTCCCCGAGAAGATAGAGGGCCGATGTCTCCTCCGGGTCTATCTCCCGAAGGAATTTCACGAAGTTTTTCTCCCGCTGAGCGGGGTCTCCGACCTGGAGACCCAGATGGATGTCGGAAACGAAGTATGTAAGGTGTTTAGGCATAGATTCTTCGCTTCGCTCAGAATGACAAATGACAACAGAGGGACAAAAGCGCTATAGAGACAAGACAAAGATGGCCAGGGCGACGAGGAGGCAGTAGAGGGCAAACCAGGTGAGCTTGGCCTTCTTGACGATGGCAATCATCACCTTGCAGGCGAAAAGGCCGCTCACAAAGGCCGATACAAAGCCAAGCAAAAGGGGCAGGGAGCCCACGCCGGCGCCGAAGGTCGCTTCTCCGGCGGCCACCTTGAGAAGATCCAGGCTTTGCTCGCCGATGATGGGGATGAGCACCATGAGGAAGGAGAACTGGGCCATGCTCTCACGCTTGACGCCGATGAGAAGGCCCGTTGCGATGGTGCTGCCGCTGCGGGAGACGCCGGGAATGACGGCGAAAGCCTGCGCCAGGCCCACCACGAAAGCCTGCCAGTAAGAAAGGCCGTTCCGGGAATCCTTGGCCACGGGCACCTTGAAGCGCACACCGGCATTGTCGGAGAAAATGAGGAGAGCGGCCGTAATGCAGAGGCCGACACCTACCTGCCAGAGTTCTCCGCTGAACAGGGCGTCAACCTGATCCTTGAAAAGAAAGCCTACAATGGCAACCGGAATAAGGGATACAAGGATTTTGCAGACGTAGTCCGTCTCATCGTTATACTTAAACTTGAAAAAGCCCTTGAGAAGCGTCCAAATCACACTCCAGAACACCACGATGGTTGCCAGTACCGTGGCGAAATGAACGGTAACGGTGAAATCCAGGAAGCCATCGGCATCGGCCCCCACGATTTCCTTGAAGATCATGAGATGTCCCGAGCTGGACACCGGGAGGAACTCGGTGAGGCCCTGAACCAGCCCCAGAATGATTGCCTGCCACCACTCCATACGCTATTCCTCCTCTTTGAAACGGCCCATGATGGCCACGATTTCCAGCACGATGCCGGCCACAATTACGATGGGTGCAGCCACCAGGCGGCGCCAGTCAAACATGGCGTAGTTGAAAACGTCGGGGTCTGAGGAGCCGCCGCCGGAAAGAAGCAGGAAGCCTGCCGCCATCACCAGGAGTCCGGCAATCATGAACTTGATATTTTTGGCCCCGAGGGCCATCTTGTCTTCGTTTTTGGATGCCATAGCTTAGTATGTGTATAATTTGTCGCGGTTGTAACCTACCAGACGGCCCACCATAACATAGGTACTTACCATGCAGATGGTTACACCCGTCACCAGAACAACGGCCATGACTTCCAGGAGGGAGTCGATGGTGAAGATCTGGAACAGCTGGGGGAACTCGTCCCGCACGATGTAGAGGATGCCCACCAGGAAGATGATGCCGAGAAGCGCAGCAAAAAGCCCCTGCAGCGCAGCCCGTCCCATGAAAGGCGCACGGATGTAAGACTTGGTGGCACCTACAAGGTGCATGGTATGGATGGTGAACCGGCGGGAGAAAAGGTCCAGCCGGACGGTGTTGGCGATGAGGACGAAAGAGATGAACATCAGGAGCGCCACCATGACCACGATTCCCAGGGAAATGCGGCGGAGGTTCTGGTTGAGGGCATCTACGAGGGAGGTCTGGTACACCACTTCCTCCACCAGCGGAGACTCCGAAAGGGCAGCCTTCATAACGGCCAGGCTGTCGGAGGACACATACCCGGCCTCCAGGTTTACGTCGATGGAAATGGGAACGGGGGCGGTTTCGAACACATCCAGGAAATCCTGGCCCAGCATTTTGGACATTTCCTCCACTCCTTCGTCGCGGGAAACGTAATGCGTGGTACGCACTCCGGGGATGGATGCCACCTGGGACTCATATTTGAGAGCCTGTTCCTCCGTCACCTGCTGCTTAAGGAGAACGGACACCTGAAGGTTTTCCTTGAAATAGTTCCCGACGGTCCGTGCATTCACGAGCAGAAGGGTTCCCATACCAACCAAAAGCAGCACCAGCGACAGGCTGATGACGGTGGAAACCCAGGCGCTGACAAGGCGCCGACGTATGGTGGAAGTGCTCATATTTCGCCCCAAAGTTACGGAAAGCGCCGAAAAACTCAAAAAATTTTAGTAACTTTGTGGGTTAATATTTTTTTACTTATGGGAGATTCAGTCAAGAAGATTCTGTTCGTCAGCGCAGAGATGGAGCCATACCTTCCGGAGACCCGGATTGCCAAGCTCTGCCGCGAACTGCCCCAGGGCATTCAGGAGCGCCACAAGGAAATCCGCGCCTTCATGCCCCGCTACGGCTGCATCAACGAGCGCAAGAACCAGTTGCATGAGGTCATCCGCCTGTCGGGGATGAATATCATCATCGGAGACGTAGACCGCCCGCTGGTCATCAAGGTAGCATCCATATCGGCCGCCCGCATCCAGGTATACTTCATCGATAACGAAGACTACTTCCGCCGCAAGCAGATTTACGCCGACGAAAACGGCCAGTTCTTCGCCGACAACGGCGAACGCGCCATCTTCTTCGCACGCGGCGTGCTGGAGACGGTCAAGAAGCTGCGCTGGGCTCCGGATATCATCCACTGCTCGGGATGGATTTCCCACGTACTCCCCCTGTACCTGAAGAAAGCCTACAAGGACGATCCCATTTTCTCAGGCTCCAAGGTGGTCCTGTCGCTCTACGACGACATCACCCGGGATCCCCTCTCCCCCGGCTATGCCAACACCATCCTGTACGGCGGCATCAAACCGGAGGACGTCTCCCTCCTCTCGGACAAGGCCGACGGCATGGAACTTGCAAAATTAGCCGCGCAGTATGCCGACGGAATCATCATGGGTTGCCCGGATGTAGACGCTTCCCTCAAGGAGCACTGCTCTTCCCTGGGCGTTCCCGTGCTCCCCTATGAGGAAAACACCTTCCAGGACGGCAGCTACATGGACCGATACAACGCATTTTACGACGACTTGCTAAAATGAGAAAATTCCTTGCCCTGAGCATGGCTGCAGCCTTGGTCCTTCCGGGCTGCGTGGAAGTGGACAACAGCCTGGGAGAAGGGCTGGTGGACAAGAGCCTGCTCTACGACACCCATACGGTAGAGTTCGAGCTCACCGAAATCCAAATGAAAAACGCCGACGCTTTGTCGGGTTATTCCTCTTCCAAGCTCACCATCGGCGCCATCCGCGACGAAGTGCTGGGCCTCACCACCCGTGAAGCCGCTTTCCCGCTCATTCCTGCTCTGGATACCATTGACCTGGGCACCAATCCCACGCCAGTGAGCTTTGCCATCCGCTTTGCCGGAGACTCCATCTCCTGCAACGACGACAGGGAGGCCCGCATTCTTCAGAACATCCGCGTTACCAGGCTTACCTCTCCCCTTCCCGTGGGAACCGGTACCAGCTGCACGCAGGAGATTGCCCACGGCAGCGAGCTTATCACCAGCGGTATTCCCGTCTATGACGGAGACGGCGAACTCAGTTTCTCCTTCTCCAAGGCCTACGCCCAGGAGTACATTGACGCACTCCTCAAGCTGGATTCCAAAAACGGTCTCAAGAACCGCCTCACGGAAGAAGACGGCGTGGACGAGCACTATGACGAATGGGTGGACGAGGTTCCCGGCATCCACATCTCAACGGACATACCCGAAGGAAACGGCGGCCGCATCAACCTGTTCGAATTCTCCTGCCTGAGCGTGAGCAACAACTACTACACGCGCAACAACAATCTGGCAGCCCTCAAGGTCCACAGTACCTGGGAAGGCGTGGAAAAAGACTCCACCTTCCTGTTTATTCCCGGAGAAACGGCTTTCTTCAATGAGGCCGAATACCTGGAAAACAACACCAAGTTTGACCAGTACTGCTTTAACCGCACCACCCATACCACCACAGCCGGGCCGGCCACGGACAGAATCATGGTAGAAGGCGGCGGCGGTCTCAAGCCCGTCATCCTGGCCAGCGAGCTCCAGAGCAAAACCTGGGCGGCCATTGCCAAAACCGGCGGAGACCCCAAGAAAGTCATTATTGTAAAGGCTTCCATCGTGCTGCCTTTCGATATGCCGGAAAACTACGAGGATTTCAAGTACTTCCCCTCTGTCCTGAGCCCTACCATCCAACAGAAAGCCAAGGATGACGACGGTGACGAGTACATTACCTTCGCCGGTCTTACGGATGCCAGCGTAAGCTCCGAAAACCAGGGCAACATTGACCGTTCCAACCTGCAGTATGCTCCCGATATCACCTATCACCTGCAGGCCATCATGGACCGCAACGACCTTTCCAGCAGTACAGACTCCGATATCTGGCTCCTTACCATCCACACGGAGAAAGTTGCTAACGCCAACGGATCGGCCTACGACAACAGCTACTACCAGCAGCTGATGTATGCCAGCTACTATAACAGCCTCTATGGCGGATATGGCGGATACGGCGGATATGGCGGGTATGGTGGCTATGGCGGTTACGGCTACAGCAACTACTATAACTACATGATGCTGGCCCAGATGATGAGCGCCTCGCAGCAGCAGACCTACAGCTACACCACGGAGCTGGACAAGGACCGTTTCTACCGCGCCATCCTTTGCGGCCCCGCCAGCAAGCGCAAGCCCGTGTTCCGGGTCACCTACGCCATCCCCAAGAACTAATGCGAATCACATATGACAAAAAAAGAGGTCAGCTTTTCAGCTGACCTCTTTTATGTTTGATTGGGTGGATTAGGCACCAAGCTTTTCTGCAACTTTGGTGATGGCGTCACCGACGGTAGCGATACCGCTGGTTTCCTCATCGGGGATTTTGATGCCGAAAACACGCTCGAATTCCATGAGGAGTTCTACGGTGTCCAGGGAATCGGCACCGAGGTCGTTGGTGAAGCTAGCGGACTCGGTTACGGCGCTTTCTTCAACACCCAGCTTGTCAACGATAATATCCTTGACCTGCTTTACGATTTCTTCCTTTGTCATAATGATAGGTTTTAAGTTTATTGTTTTACGTTCTTAACTTCAAATCCAAAAAGTGCACAAAGTTAATACATTTTTCTCAAAAACGAAACACTTACTGGCAAAAGCGCCTTTTGCACCTCATTGAATTTGTGTATCTTTGTCATCCCAAGCTATGACCGTCAAAGAGAAAATAGCCCTGTTTCCCCATTCACCCGGCGTGTACCGCTACTACGACGCCGAGGGAAAAGTGATATACGTGGGCAAGGCAAAAGACCTTCACAAGCGCGTGGCGCAGTATTTTGTACCTCCGGAGCGGCTCAACACCAAGACCCGCATTCTCGTGAGCAAGATAGCCGATGCCCAGTTCTCGGTGGTGGATTCCGAGGCCGATGCCCTTCTCCTGGAGAACAACCTCATCAAGCAGT
>DGHE01000188.1:7626-9449 GCA_002392525.1 Bacteroidales bacterium UBA3856
AGACCTATCCCTGGATCTGTGTCACCGGTGACGACTTCCCCAAGGTGTTCATCACCCGGCGCGTAGAAAAAGGAAACCGGTATTTTGGCCCGTACAGCAGTGTCATGCACGCCCGGAATCTCATTGATTTCTTCGGGGACATGTACCCGCTTCGCACCTGCAACCTCAAGATTACCTCCGAGGCCATCCTGCGCCACAAGTTCCGCCCGTGCCTGAATTTCCATATAGGCCGATGCAAGGCTCCCTGCATCGGCAAAATCTCCAAGGAGGAGTATGGCGCCAATATCGAGGAAATCGTTCACATCCTCAGCGGACGCGGCGGAGAGGTCATCCGCCATTACAAAGCCCTTATGGCCGATGCCGCCGAGCGCCTTGCCTTCGAAGAAGCGCAGACATATAAAGAAAAGCTGCGCAGCCTGGAAAAGCACTACTCAAAGAGCATCATCACGCAGGCGGCCGACACCGATGCCGATGTCTTCACCCTCGTCTTTGACGGGGCCGAGGCATTTGGCAATTTCCTCCGTATCCGGGGTGGCGCCATTGTCCAGAGCCTGAACCTGGGATTCCGCAGCCAGATTGAAGAGGAGCAGGCTGCCATGCTGTCGGCCTTCATCGGCGAAATCGAAGACAAGTTCGGGGCGCTCTCAAAGGAAGTGATTGTGCCCTTTTTGCCCGACGTGGAGATAGAAGGCGTTACGTTCCGCATTCCCCAGCGGGGAGACAAACTGGCCCTGCTGGAGCTGAGTGCCAAAAACGCCAAGGAATTCCATTTCAACAGCATTAAGCAGCGGGAACACACAGATCCTGACGCCTTCCGAATGAGCGTGATGCAGGAGCTCCAGAAGGCGCTGGGAATGCCGGTCCTGCCCCGTCACATGGAATGCTTCGACAACTCCAATATCCAGGGCACCAATCCCGTTGCCTCCTGTGTGGTGTTCCGAGATGCAGAGCCTTCCAAGAAAGACTACCGCCGCTTCAAGATTAAAACGGTGGTGGGCGCCAACGACTTCGCGTCCATGAAAGAGGTGGTGAACCGCCGCTATTCCCGCATGCTGGCCGAGGCACCGGATGACCTACCCCAGCTCATTGTCATCGATGGCGGCAAGGGGCAGCTTGAGTTTGCCTGGGAGGCCCTGGCCGAACTGGGCATCCTGGATCGCGTCACCGTCGTGGGCCTTGCCAAGCGTCTGGAAGAAGTGATAAGGGTGGGAGACCCGTATCCGCTGTTTATCGACCGCAATTCGCAGGCCCTGAAGGTGCTGCAGCGCATCCGTGACGAAGCCCACCGCTTTGGCATCACCTTCCACCGGAATCTCCGTTCCAAGGCCGCCATCCAGAGCGCCCTCCGCGAAATCAAGGGCGTAGGAGAAAAGACCGAACAGCGTCTCCTTATGCACTATGGCTCCGTAGCCCGCATCGCCGATGCTCCCCTGGAAGAACTATCGGCTCTGGTAGGAGCCGATCTAGCGATACAAATACATAATTATTTAAACGAATAAAACTGCCGGCCGGAGGCCGCGGGGGATAATAGGGGGCAGAGCCCCCTCAAAAGAAAATGTGCGAGAGCAAATGCGTATGACTGACAAACGATTTAACAAACTATTCAGCGCCATCCTCATGACGCTGATGGTGGTGGCCATTGCCATCACGACAGGGTTCAAGCTGCAGGAACCCGGCGCCCGTACAGCGCTCATCCTCATTGCAGCGGCCGGCTCGGTAATGGGCGTGGCCTCCTCAGTGCTCAGTGCCAACGGCCTCATCTGGACCTTCGTCTTTGGCCTTCTGGACATTGCCTGCTGCCTCATCGTGGACGCAGACAACGG
>DGHE01000109.1:0-1916 GCA_002392525.1 Bacteroidales bacterium UBA3856
TGCCGGTTTCAACCTGGGTCCAGGAGAGGTGGGAGCCGTCTCCTTTGCAGATTCCGCGCTTGGTCACAAGGTTAAGGATGCCGCCCTTGCCGTCTGCGTCTCCTGGATACCAGTTCTGGACGGTGGAGTACTTTACATCGGCCCCTTTTTCAACTATTATTTCCACTACGGCGGCGTGGAGCTGCTGCTCGTCTCTCATGGGGGCGGTGCAGCCTTCCATGTAGGAGACATATGAGTCTTCGTCGGCCACGATGAGCGTGCGCTCGAACTGGCCGGTGCCGCGGGCGTTGATGCGGAAGTAGCTGGAGAGTTCCATGGGGCAGCGGACGCCCCTCGGGATGTAGCAGAAGGAGCCGTCGGAGAAAACGGCGCCATTCAGGGCCGCAAAGAAGTTGTCCGACGACGGCACAACGCTTCCAAGGTACTTCCTCACAAGGTCCGGGTGCTCTTTTACGGCCTCAGAGAAGGAGCAGAAGATGATGCCTTTTTCGGCCAGGGTTTTACGGAAAGTGGTGGTGACGGACACCGAGTCGAACACGGCGTCTACGGCAACCACGCCAGCCAGGACGTCGCGCTCCTTGAGGGGGATGCCCAGTTTGTCGAAGGTTTCGGCAAGCTTAGGGTCTATCTCCTTGGGGCGGTCTTTGTCTTTCTTGGGGGCGGCGAAGTAGATAATGTCCTGGAAATCAATTTCCGGCATATCCAGATGGGCCCAGTCCGGCTGCGGCATGGCCTGCCATTTGCGGAATGCGTCCAGACGGAAATCCAGCAGCCACTGCGGCTCTTCCTTTTTGGCCGAAATCATGCGCACGATATCCTCGTTCAGCCCTTTGGGGATGAACTCCTGCTCTACGTCCGTCACAAAACCTTCCTTGTATTCGGCCTTAGTGAACTCCTGTATGATATCATTTGCCATAAGGGTACAAAGATAGTGATTTTTTGCGGGACGCTTACTGTTTCACAAAAATCATGGCCATGAGAGGCAGTGCAATGATGGCCATGGTGGCGCTTATGGGCAGGTATATGCCGAAGTTGACGTACTGCACAACAAGGTAAGTGACAAGAAGAAGGCCGATTCCCATGGCGCTGCTTATGAGGTAGTGCTTGCGGATGTCCGTGCTCTTGCAGATGAGGCGGCTGAGGTTGGGAACGCCAAGTGAAATGAAGCCGATGGGGCCGCAGATACTTACCGCACTGGTAACCAGGCACATGATGGCAAGAAGGAGGACGGCTTTCCCGGAGTTGGGGATTTCAATTTCGGCCTTGAAGTGACGGGTTAACCGCCCGGCCTGGGACAGCGCAGCGGCAAGCCCTATGCCGAAGAGCACCAGCGAGAAGATGATGTCCCCGGTGGTGACGCCCTCCAAGCGGAAGTTTGCCGCGCCCCAAAGGTAGTATTTTTTGAGGAGGTCCCCGGTGGGAGCGTTTGTGACAACAATAGTTCCAAGGGAGCCAATGAACGTGCCGAAGAGTATGCCGAACGTTATAAGCTGCTGGGTATTAACCTTTAGCGTAACAAAAAAGCAGATGAGCGTGCAGATGAGCGTGCAGATGAAACTCCCCACGGTGAGCGAACACCACCCGGACATTGTGGCCGCTGCTGCGCCAAGGCACGCCGCGGAGCCCAGGCCCAGCGAATACACATCCCCAAGCTGGTTCCGCCACAGGTACTGCATCTGGATTCCGCCCACCGGCAGGGCAATCCCGCTGATTAAAACGTATAACAGGCTTAAAAGCATGCACAAAGATAACCAAAAATGCGTATATTAGTGCCATGAAAAAGCTTGTAACCATTATCACCGCGGCGTTTGTGGCCGTAACTGCAGCATTTGCGCAGGGGAAAATCGAAACCCATGAGATCCACAGCAACATCCTGGGCGTGGACCAGAACTACAACGTGTACCTGCCCGGCGGAT
>DGHE01000109.1:1997-3382 GCA_002392525.1 Bacteroidales bacterium UBA3856
AGCAGCATTATCCGCTTGTGGTGCTACTGCACGGGCTGTCGGACGACTACACCGCCTGGCAGGAACGAGGCCGCATGGACTGGGTGGCCAACGATGTTATCAACGCCGGTGAATGCGTTCCGGTGGTGGTCCTTATGCCAAATGCCGGAAATGCCAACATCCACGCCTACCAGAACGGCTATTTCAACGTTCCCGGATGGTCCTATGAGGATTTCTTCTTCAAGGAACTCCTCCCCTCCGTGGAAGCCAAGTTCAACTGTGGTGGCAGCAAGGGCCAGCGTGCAATAATGGGCCTTTCGATGGGCGGCGGCGGTTCTGTGGTATACGCCCAGCATCACCCGGACATGTTCTCCAGCTGCTACGCCATGAGCGGCTGGCTGGACAATGAAAAGCGTGAAGTCTGGGCCGATATCCCCGAAGGCAGCAAGTTCCCCGCAACCTCCAACTCCGTGGCGGAGAATTCGGCCATAAAGTATGTAGAAAAAGCCACTCCAGAGACTCTGGAGCAGCTTAGAAGCGTAAAATGGTTCGTTGACTGCGGAGACGACGACTTTATCCTGTACCTGAGTCTGGACTTCTACCGCGCCATGCGTGATGCCGGCGTTCCGGCACAGCTACGCGTGCGTGACGGTGTGCACAACTGGGAATACTGGCACCTCAGCCTCCGCTGGGCTCTGCCCTTTGCGTCCAGGAACTTTAGCATTTAGTGCCGGAAAGGGCGCCAAGTGCGGTAAGCGCCGTTACAAGGTAGCGGCGGGTAAGCGCGGGCTCTTCTTCTCCGGTGACCAGAATGCCGTTGTCAAGGGCGTAGAGTTCTCCAAGCAGTTTCTCTATGAAGCTCTTGTAATTGAAGCCCATCAGGGTCTTGTCATCGTTCTCAAGGACAAAGAACACGGGACCGTAAACCTCTTCGCCCACAATCAGGGTGCCGGCGCGGTTGAGCTTGGGATCTGACCAGTAATCTTTATTTGCGTAGATCATAATGAGGCTCCATCCGCCGCTGAGGCCAAGTTTGGCGTTCAGGTAGTCAAGATTCTTTGATGTCCTATGGAAGCGGAGGGTTTCGGCATCCTGGAACCACTCAAAGACCTTATCCCTCACCTTGGCCTGTCTGTCGTACTGGACAAAACCCACGTAGCCGTCGCAGATACTTTCGTTGACGCGGCGGTAACTTATTGTCACGCAGGTTTGCTGGTCCAGTTTGATGTCGCTTTCCTTCTGTGCGGAATTTGAAGAGGATGAGCCACCCTCAAGGTTGTGGTCCGGAAGACCGCACTTTTCCTGGATGTCCCAGTAGAGGCTCTTCTCGTTCTCCTCAAGGTTTCCGTCGGCCACGATGGTCTTCACAAAGAAGTTGGAGGTCCACTGCTTTTCCACGGGGCCGA
>DGHE01000129.1:0-1254 GCA_002392525.1 Bacteroidales bacterium UBA3856
GAGAAGTTCTCCTTGAAGTTACCGATCTGGAGTTCCAGGTTGGGAACGCCGGTGAAACGGACGATAGCGTCCTTGAGCTCCACAAGACCGTTGGCGAGGTCCATATCGAACTCACCGTACCAGTTTTCGTCAATCTGGCCTTTCACGGCAAAACGGGCGCGGCGGATGGAAACGCCGCTACCGATCTTGTCGGCATAGGAGGGGGCGCCGAAGAAGCCGGCTACATCGGCCTGGACACGGATGTCGAACCACATTTTGTACTTGGAGTTCGGGGAAGCCATGACCAGGATACCGTCCTGGGCTTCAACGTCCAGAACGTCGGACTGAACGGCCACGCCGTACTGGTTGTACTTGGGGGCCTTCTGTGCAAAGGCGGCGCTTGCAGAAAGCAGTACGATTGCAAAAGCAGAGATTAGTTTACGCATAAGTCAGTATTAAAAAAGGTTATTAGATAGATTTGATATACTGGACCAGGTTGTCGCTGCGCTTCAGGCCCAGTTTGGCCCTGAGGCGGTACCTGGATATTTCCACGCTTTTGGGTGTGATATTCATAAGGGAGGCGATATATTTTGAGGAAAAGCCCTGCCTTAGCAGATTGGCCAGCTTCCTTTCGCTTTCGGTGAGGTCCGGGAAGGCCTCCTTGAGGCGCGTGTTGAAGTCCCGGTGCAGGATTTCCGTGCGGGCATAGAAGTCGCTGATTTCGCGTGTGAAGTACATGCGCTCCCGAAGCTCGTTCAGGACATCGTCCAGGGCCTTTTCCCTGCTTACTCCGTCGGGCAGGGCACGCACTTCCTCCAGCTGGGCATATACCTTTTCCATGAAGGCTTTTTGCTCGCTTACGCCTACGGCAAAGTCCACGAGTTCCTTGCGCTTGTTCTCCAGTTTGTTCAGGAGTACTTTCTCCTGTGTCTCCACTCTCACTTCCAGGGCCGAGAGCGACTTCTGCGTGGAGTAAACCTGCTCCTGCCGGGCGCGGAGCATCTCACGGCGTCGGGCTTGGGCCCGCTGCGTGCGCACATAGATGACAAGGGCCGCCACCATGGCAATGATGCCCACCAGGATGAGGGTGGAGAGCACCATGCTCAGACAATAAGTGATGAGGAAGCCCAGTACCGGCGCGGCCAGTGATGCGGCAAAGCTTTGGAGAATCTCTTTGCCTTCGATCATGGCATTGCGTTGTGCGAGGCTTACGCCCACCAGGCCTGCGACCATGAGCGAAGAGGCGCTGACCGGGGTGGGTGTAAGGCCGATGGC
>DGHE01000129.1:1358-7700 GCA_002392525.1 Bacteroidales bacterium UBA3856
ACGGAGAGGGCCGAGCAGGAGCCAAAGTCGGTGTCGTCTTCGAGGGACGCTCTGGCGCGAAGGAGGAACGCCGCCATGAGGACCGTAAGGCAGAACAAGGCCGACGGCAGGATTTCATCACCGCCCATCATGCGCGGGAGGAGCGTGGCCAGCTGGCCCAAATTCCAGGCCGCTGCCGTCACCATGAGGAGCGATGCTGCCACGCAAAGGTTCAGGAGGCGCTGGTCCACCACGGCGAGATGCCGTCCGGGACGGGTAGCGTACCGTACGCTGATCTTGGAGAAGAGGAATGTGAGGATGGCGCACAGGAGCGGTGCCGCCAGCCAGCTCAGGACCATGCCTCCCGTAGAGGTCCAGTCCAAAGTACCATCGGCCATAAACCGATAGCCCAGGAAAGCGCCTATGAAAGCGTAGGGAACCGACGTGCGAGGGCTGATGACGGCCGATACGCCTACGGCGGCGGTGGCGCCCAGCGTGATGATGACAAGGGCGCGAGGGTCTGTGGACGGGACGGTGGCGGCCAGTATCTCGCCGTAGGGCTCGCCGATGAAGAAGGGGATTCCCAGCGCGGCAAGCACCAGCAGGGGGAGCATGATCTTTACACTCCACCTCTCCTGCGCACCGGAGGCGTAAAGCGGACCGGCAATGGCGGGATATTCCAGCTTCATCAGCAGGATTCCCAGCGCAGCAAGGGCGAAGGCAAGTGTGAGCATTTCCTACAGGCTTCGTTTGATGGACATCACCGAGAGCTGCTCGGCCACCTTGACGGCGGCGGTGGACAGGTCTTCGATGTGGAGGGCAAAATAACGCAGATGGAACTTTTCGCTCAGTTTGAGCTGGTTCATCTCGTGAAAGACCGTCCGCTTGATGGACTGGGACAGTTTCACGGCCTGCTTATCATAGAGGTACACGCGATGGATATTCTCGCTTACCTGGTCCGGGTGGGAGAAGTAGGCCTTGGTGCCGGGGATGGTGGTCTCGGCCGCCATGGTGGCAAGCTCTGTCAGCTTTATGAATTCCTTCTTGAGCTCCGTGGGAACGGACGGGGATTCAATCTCGAACTGGACCAGGTCGTTGCTCAGGATGGAGAGGATGTGGTCGAACCGCTCCAGGAGGCGCATGATGTCTCCGCGGTAACGGATGAGCGAACCGCGGGAATAAAGTATGTTTTCGATTTCTCTCCGGAGGGCTCCCGCCTCGGTCTCGGCGGTGGCCATGGCTGAGAGGGTTTGGGAGAAACTCTCCGCGTCGTTGTAGAGGTAACTGCGGACGCCTTCCTTAAAGAGTATCAATGCGGTATCTACCGTATTGAGGAGTTTGTCCACCGATTCTGCAAACAGTTTTGCACGGTTTGTAGAGAATA
Source organism: Bacteroidales bacterium UBA3856 (assembly GCA_002392525.1). The sequence goes on from DGHE01000129.1 coordinate 2,722, forward strand.
TTTCGAACAGTTTCATGTTAAGTGGCTACCTTTGTTGGTTCAAAGATAGCCACTGTAAATTGTAATTCCAACTTTTAAAGCCCTTTGCAGGGTTTTTGTAGAGTTTTTTAGACCTCTGTAGCGGTCGCGAACTCCTGCAGGAAGCGCATGTCGTTCTCAAAATAGTGGCGAAGGTCGTTCACCTGCCACTTGAGCATGGCGATTCTTTCTACGCCCATACCGAAGGCGAAACCGCTGTACTCGTTGGGGTCAATTCCGGAAGCTTTGAGGACGTTGGGATCTACCATGCCGCAGCCCATGATTTCCAGCCAGCCGGTGCCTTTGCAGATGTTGCAGCCTTTACCTTTACAGATATTGCAGCTCACGTCTACCTCGGCCGAGGGCTCGGTGAAGGGGAAGTAGGAGGGGCGCATGCGGATCTCGGTCTCGGCCCCGAACATTTCGCGGGCAAACAGCAGGATGGCCTGCTTGAGGTCTGCGAAGGTGACGTCCTTGTCAATGTAGAGGCCTTCCACCTGATGGAAGATGCAGTGGGCACGGGCGCTGATGGCCTCGTTGCGGAACACACGGCCGGGGCAGACGACGCGGATGGGGAGTTTCTCCTTTTCCATGGTGCGCACCTGTACGGAAGAGGTGTGGGTTCTCAGGAGGAGCGGATTCACGTGGCCGGTGCTCACGAAGAACGTATCCTGCATTTCGCGGGCGGGGTGATTCGGGGGGAAGTTCAGCGCTTCGAACACGTGGTAGTCGTCCTCAATCTCGGGGCCCTCGGCTACGTCGTAGCCAAATTTGCGGAAGATGTCCACAATCTCCTGGCGCACGATGGAAACGGGGTGGCGGCTTCCCAGGGGAATGGCGTCTCCGGGCATGGAGAGGTCTTCCTTGGGTGCGGCGGCCTCGGCGGCTTGCTCGGCCACTTCCTTGAGCTCTTCAATCTTGGCGGTGGCGGCCTTCTTGAGTTCGTTCAGTTTCTGGCCGTATTCGCGTTTGAGTTCGGGGGCCACGGTGCGGAATTCTTCCATGAGGGCCGTGATCTCACCTTTTTTGCCCAGGAAACGGATGCGGGCTTCTTCCACCTCTTTCTGGGTGGAGGCTTTCAGATTGTTCAGTTCACCTAAAATCTGTTCAATCGCTTCTTTCATACCGATATTCTATTTCTTTTTGTTCTTTCTCTTGTCACGGGCCTGCTGGGCCTTTTTTGCGCCGGTTTTCCAGTATTTGTTCCACTGTTCCTCGGTGAAGAAGGACTTGTAGGAGGCATCAATTTGTTCCGCCCATTTATCCTGGACGGCAATGTAGAGGTCTGTGTTCTCCACTTTGGCGCTGGAGAGGCGCTCCAGTTCCTCGGTCATGGCCTTGAAGTCGTGGGTGAGGGTGGAGTCCACGTAAAACTCCTGCCAGTACTCCAGATCCAGCTGGGAAGAGAGGCGCTGTACTTCCTTGTCAATGTATTCCAACAACTGCTTTTCCCGCTGTTCGGGGGTTTGCGGCTGCTGTCCCTGTGCAGACGCAGCAAAAACAGACAGCGCTGCACCTGCTATGACGCTCAATAAACGATAAATTTTCATACCTTTGTAAATTGATGTCAGACGACAAAATTACGCAATTAATCGAAAAAGCCCAAATAACCATGACAAAATCCATACTCAAATTGATGGCGGTAGCCCTGGCGGCCGTTGCATTTGAGGCTCAGAGCCTGGCCTGCACCAATGTAATCGTCACCCGCGGCGCATCGCGGGACGGCTCGGTGCTGGTTTCCTATGCCGCAGATTCCCATTACCTCTTTGGTGAGCTGTACTACAAGCAGGCCCGTGACTGGAAGGCCGGCAGTATGCTTCCCGTCTATGACTGGGACACGCACCGCTATCTGGGAGAGATTGAGCAGGTCCCGCACACCTACCAGACGGTGGGTAACATGAATGAGTTTCAGCTCATCATTACCGAGACTACGTGGGGCGGCCGTCCGGAACTTGAGGACAAGAGAGGCGGCATTGACTACGGTTCCCTTATCTACATTGCCCTGCAGCGTGCCAAGACGGCCCGCGAGGCCATCGATGTCATTGTAGACCTGGCAAATACCTACGGCTATGCCTCCGAGGGTGAGACCTTCTCCATCGCAGACAAGAACGAGGCCTGGATTATGGAACTTGTGGGTAAGGGTATGAATATCAAGAACGGTGTCAACACCCAGAAGGGAATCGTGTGGGTAGCCATGCGGGTTCCCGACGGTGCCATCTGCGCCCACGCCAACCAGGCGCGCATCGGCAAGTTCCCCCTCGATGACCCCGACAACTGCCTCTATGCTCCCGACGTCATTTCCTTCGCCCGCCGCAAGGGCTATTTCGACGGTCTGGACAGTGAGTTCAGCTTCAAAAAGGCCTACTGCCCCGTGGATTTTGGCACGGTCCGTGGCTGCGATGCCCGTGTCTGGGCCGCTTATAACATCCTCACCGACGGCTGGTTCTCCTTCTACGACGAGAACGGCAACGCCGTCACCCGCGATGCCTACAACTACCTGGACTACGTGCTGGGCAACGACCTTAACGGAGACCTGCCCCTGTTCGTGTATCCCCGCAAGAAGGCCGGCGTCAAGGAGATTGCCGATGTCATGAGAGACCACTACGAGGGTACGCCCATGGATATGACCCAGGACATCGGCGCGGGTGGCAACGCCCTTCCGTACCGCTGGCGCCCCATGGAATTCGAGTTTGACGGCAAGACCTATGTGAACGAGCGTGCCATCGCCACCCAGCAGACGGGCTTCTGGATGGTGGGTCAGGCACGCAACTATGTTCCCGATGTCGTGGGCGGTATTCTCTGGTTCGGAACCGACGATGCGGCCACGTCCTATCTCACTCCCATCTACACCAGTACTACCAAGGTGCCCGAGTGCTTCAAGGAAGGGAACGGAGACATGCTCCACTACTCGGCTACGTCTTCTTTCTGGATCAACAACCGCATCTCCAATGCCTGCTACAAGATGTATAATATCATGGCTCCGCACGTGCGCGCCCAGATTGACGCCTTTGAGTGGGACCAGACCGAGCGCCGCACGCATTCCGTAGACAGCATGGCCGTGGTAATGTACAACCAGGTTGTGGTGAAGCTCCAGAAGAAGCTTTCCTCCAAAGGAGACGTCATGATTTCCCGTACACCCTTTGCCAAGGTGGTAAAGTACGTCACCGACTACAGCGTGAACACGGCCCAGAACCAGTTCGAGGTTTGGAAAGGACTGGAAGAGGAACTGCTGGTCAAATTCATGGACGGTAACGTGAAGCCGCAGGACAAAGACGGCCGCTTCATTCATTCCGAATACAGCGAAGGCATGCCCGCAAAAATAGAACAGCCCGGTTACACCGAGCTGTGGAAAGAAACCGTTGCCCAGGAGCACGGCGAACTCATTCGCGTGCCGGAGCAGCAGTAGCAGCGCTCTTCGCCCCGGCCACTCCCTGGCCTGCAGCACGTCTAGATGCGCATTTTGGGCCGATTTTGCGCATCCAGAAATGCTCGAGCACGTCTAGATGCGCAATTTAGGGCCTTTTTGCGCATCCAGAAATGCTGGGGGTGAAATTGCTACTTGTTCCGCACCACTACTTCTCCGCCTGAAACATCTACTTCTACGGCGCTGTCCTTGCGGATGGCGCCTTCCAGTATACGCTGGGCCAGGAGGTTCACGAGTTCACGCTGCATAAGACGTTTCACGGGACGGGCGCCATAGGCTGGATCGTAGCCATGTTCCACCATGTGGTCCTCGAAGGCCTGGGTGAACGTGACGTGAATGTCGTTCTGAGCCAGACGTTCCTGCAGTTCATGTTCCTGGATGTGAAGAATATCCCGGACATCGGCCTTGGTAAGAGGGTCAAACATGATAATCTCATCGATACGGTTGAGGAACTCGGGACGGACGGTGGCTTTAAGCACGTCCAGCACCTTGCCCTTGCACTCGTCCAGCAGGCTTCGGCGCGTGGCAATGGCTTGCATGTCCACACCGTTTACTTCCGGCAGGCGTTCCATGTAGCTTTGTATAATGTCGGCCCCGGCGTTGGAAGTCATGATGAGGATGGTGTTCTTGAAGTCCACGGTGCGGCCTTTGTTGTCCGTGAGCCGGCCATCGTCCAGTACCTGAAGGAGCACATTGAACACGTCCGGGTGAGCCTTCTCAATCTCGTCCAAGAGGACTACGGAGTAAGGCTTACGGCGCACGGCCTCGGTGAGTTGGCCACCTTCATCGTAACCAACGTATCCCGGAGGCGCACCTACCAGACGGGAAACGGTATGCCGCTCCTGGTACTCGCTCATATCGATACGGGTCATCATGTTCTCGTCGTTGAACAGGAACTCGGCCAGGGCCTTGGCCAGTTCGGTCTTACCCACACCCGTTGTACCCATGAAGAGGAAGGAGCCAATAGGCCGCTTCTCGTTCGAAAGGCCGGCACGGCTGCGTCGGACGGCATCGGCCACGGCGCGGATGGCCTCGTCCTGGCCCACCACCCTCTTGTGCAGTTCGCTCTCCATGCGAAGGAGCTTTTCCTTCTCGCTCTCCAGCATCCGTTTTACGGGAATGCCGGTCCATTTTGCCACTACCTCTGCAATGTCCTCGGGCGTAACCGCCTCTGTGACAATGGGATCTTTGATGGATTCGGCCTTGGTGGTAAGCTCGTCAATGCGCTTTTGCGTAGCGGCCATCTTGCCGTAGCGAATCTCTGCCACCTTGGCATAATCGCCGTTTCGTTCGGCGGTCTTGGCCTCCAGATTCAGATTCTCCAGTTCCTGACGGGCCGTCTGCAAGCCGCTCAGCGTCTCTTTCTCCTCGTTCCAGCGCTTCATCAGGACATCCCGCTTAGCCTGCAGTTCCTTGAGCTCGGCCTCCAGCTTCTCCATTTTGGCCGATGTTCCTTCACGCTTGATGGCTTCCCGTTCAATCTCTTTCTGACGGATGGCGCTGTTGAGGTCGTCGATGGGCTCCGGCACGGAATTCA